>JBKCFX010000453.1:0-4712 GCA_046303595.1 Bacteroidia bacterium | reverse complement strand
GTCTTTGCAGTTTCTGAAACGGTTATCATATCTTTTCTCCTTCTAAAGCGTTAAACACTGTATATGCTGCATTTGTTTCAAAATGCAAGGGTGTTATTTAGAATAAATCTAAAAACAGAGCAAAAGTAAGGAAGATTAACGAATTAACAAGGTAAAGTTTCTGGCTTCGATGTCATATCGTACCCTATCGTTTTTAATGTGGAAATTACTACGGGAAAAGTAGTTAAACCTGTTCGGAAAGCAGCTTTAAAAAGGCCCTTAGGCCTATTACCTGAACGTTGTTTTTTAAAGGATAACTATCCTCTAACGCATAAACAACGAATTTCCTGTCGGCTTTAACGTCTTCGCATGCTTCGAAAAATCCACGCCCCAATTTGGGTGCAGAGTTTCGCTTAATTTCAACGGCCCAAACTTCGCGTGTGGGAGTAATGAGAATCAAGTCAATTTCGACTTGTGTTGCGGTTCTGTAGTAGTAATAATTCCAGCGCGAATCTAGCTGCGACACGATATTCTCCACCACAAATCCTTCCCAGCTACCTCCAAGCGCAGGATGTCCGAGTAAAGCATTCATGGAAGGTAAATTCAGTAAGGAGTGCAAAATGCCCGAATCGCGAAGATAGATTTTAGGCGATTTAACCAATCGTTTCTTCACATTCGCAGCATATGGCTCTAATTGACGCACCATGTAAAAGCCTGTGAGCGTATCGAGATAATGCTTTACCGTTGTATGGCTCAATTCAAGGCTTCGACCCAACTCGCTATAGTTAACCTGATTTGCATGATAATGCGATAACATGCGCCAAAAACGCTTGAAATGCAGCGCTGAAATTCCAGCACCCATATTGGGAAGATCGCGCTCTACGAATGTAGAAATAAAATCGAGTCGCCAGTTGAAACTATCCAATTCGCTCGCTGCCAGATAACTATCGGGGAAGCCGCCTCGCAACCACAATAAATCCTGCGAATATGTTGCAGAATCGTGCCAATATAGCTCAGTACTTGTAAAAGGACACATTTCGAGGTAGCGAATTCTACCGGCAAGCGACTCTGCAGTTCCTTGCAGTAAGTTTGGTGAAGCGGATCCTAGCAGCAGAAAGTGACAGGCTTTTTCGCCTTTTCGTTTTCGGGCATCCACAATCCCTCGAAGAATTCGAAACAAATCAGGCTTTCGTTGAACTTCGTCTAAAATAAGCAACTTTCCATCAAATTTTGAAAGAAACCCCTCGGCATCATCGAACTTATTAAAATCCGAATCCGACTCCAAATCCAAATAACTCCATTGCTTATCAAGCTGCTCACCAAGCGTTAAGGCAAGTGTTGTTTTGCCTACCTGTCTAGGCCCCAACAAGGCAACAACGGGCATTGCCTGTAAAGCTCCGATTAGCTTTTCTTGAATCGCTCTCGTAATCATAATGATTAATTATGAAACAAATATATAACAACCTTGCAAATTGAAAACAATACTTTCAATTTGCAAGGTTGTTGATGTAAATCTAGTGGAATTCGCTTGAATCGATCAATCTGACCTTTTTAGCATCAACCTCTGTGCACTAGTCGATTGCATACAGCCACCATTGATTCCTGATTCTAGAAAGATGACCCATTAGTAAAATCCTACAATAATTGGATGGTATTCGACTGATTTTTAAGGTTTTTATTAGCCAGTAACTAGCAAAAGAAAACAATGGCCTATCAATCAAAGACTATAATTCAAGTCAAACAACTATTAATCCATTTGTGGAAAAACATCCATACATTAATCAACATATTTTCCGCGTTATCTCAACTAGTTTGATTTCGGTAAAACGGTAAATAAAATATCAATAACACCAATGTGTAGCAACACGTTGTAGAAATTGCTGACCAAACATTTGGACTCTTTTGGCCATCAAAATATAACGCAGATGTAATTATAAATTAGCCATAATTTATTGCAAAACTACAGCGTTAGCGAAACTAAAGTAAGTGCCAACAAAGTATTCATTATTGTTACTTGAATAAGTTAAAATCGCCTCAATATTTGAAGGTTTTTCAAATTTTAGTTTGGAACAATAGATTTCATTACAATCTGAAAAAACGCTTTTTTCACTCCCAATCTTCATAGATTCATCATCATCTACGAATTCAAAGAATAAACTATACACATTCCCCTGTACATAATCCTTTTTTACGTTGTCCAATGAAAGGTTGATTTTTGAATCGCCTAAATAAAACTCTGGACAAATTGTATCTCCACCAGTATCTATGTAGCCCAACCCTCGAATTTTGGTATACCCAGCAGGTTCTTCAAAACATTTCGGATGAGGAATACTATTATTTGTCTTGTCGTAAAAAAATCCATAGGCTTTTCGACCTTTTTCTAAATACACCAAAACGTCACTTATTTCAAAACGAAAACCATTCAGTTTTGCTAATTCTTTCAATAAATATTCTGAGTTTTTATCAAAGGTTTTGCCTCCAATTTGATAATTATATAAATCAATACTCTTGACTTGGATCTTACGAATTTGAAGTGGCATCCCTGAAATAATTGTGAACTTATCGGTGTCATAAACCATTTGAAACTCACTTTTGATCTTGCCCACCCGGTATTTCACAGTAACCGTATCTCCTGTGGCATATTTATCCTTTTTGTTGATGGTTTCCAAAAATTCATATGGTTTAGTTTCTTCAATAGTTTTGAAATCTTTATACAAGTTTAGCTTGTCTCCCAATTCAATTTTACAAAACTTTTTTGCGGCATCATATTCGGCTTTATTGACAGCATTGTAGAACGCTTCAGCCACTTTTTGCGGATCAGCCAAATCATTTTGCGAAAGGGAATCTACATTTCCTTCACCACCACAACTAAAGAGGACTAAGAGAATAAATGAACCGATACAGATTAGACGTGTTTTCATATATAAAATTTATTCAACACGCAACAATAAGATGTGTTACTGAAATATACTTTCAGTGAGAAGAAAATTAACGCTCAATTGAATTAATTCCTTTTGACTAAAATCGATATTACTCGATATATAATTTGCATTTCACTCCAAAACAGGGCATAAGGCAAATTCCAAAATTTAAATTCAGATTTCTAGAATTCCGCAAAAAACTGAACATACACTCACATCCTTTTTATTTGTGCACCAATCGCCCTTAACCTGCTATCGATATTCTGATATCCACGGTCTATTTGCTCAATATTGTCAATCACCGAAGTGCCTTCTGCCGATAGTGCCGCAATGAGCAAAGAAACCCCGGCGCGGATATCGGGCGAGGTCATCTTTATGCCTCTGAGCTTGTACTTTCGGTTTATGCCAATTATCGTTGCGCGGTGCGGATCGCACAAAATAATCTGAGCCCCCATGTCGATGAGTTTGTCGACAAAGAACAATCGGCTTTCGAACATCTTCTGGTGAATCAACACCGAGCCGTTGGCCTGCGTTGCCACCACCAACACGATACTCAAAAGGTCGGGGGTAAATCCGGGCCAAGGTGCATCGGCTACCGTTAGAATCGAGCCGTCGATGTATTTGTTAATCGTGTACGATTCCTGCTCGGGAATTACGATATCATCGCCATCGCGAATAACCTCAATGCCCAATTTTCTGAACACATCCGGAATAACACCCAGATGATCGTACCCGGTATCTTTAATGCGGATGTTCGATTGTGTCATGGCCGCCAATCCGATGAATGAGCCAATCTCAATCATATCGGGCAGCATGCGGTGTTCGCAGCCTCCCAGTTCGCGCACGCCTTCGATGGTTAAGAGGTTCGAACCTACGCCGCTAATCTTCGCACCCATCGAATTGAGCATCTTGCACAATTGCTGAATATAAGGCTCGCAGGCCGCATTAAATATGGTGGTTGTACCTTTTGCCAATACTGCCGCCATAACGATATTAGCTGTTCCGGTTACCGATGCCTCATCGAGCAACATATACGTGCCGCGCAATTCCTTCGCTTCGACTTTGTAGAAATTCTCTACGCCATCGAAATCGAACTGTGCACCCAGGTTCTGAAATCCAATAAAATGTGTATCCAATCTTCGGCGACCAATTTTATCTCCACCGGGTTTGGGGATGTATCCACGGCCAAAGCGGGCCAGCAGCGGACCAACAATCATAACCGAACCGCGCAATGCAGCACCGCGTTTTTTGAAATCTTCCGAAATCATGAAGTCAACATCTACCGCATCGGCTTGGAAAGCCCAGGAGCCATGCCCCAATTTTTCGACTTTAACGCCAAGGGCTCCGAGCAGATCGATGAGTTTGTTTACATCAACAATGTCGGGCACGTTGTGGATGACGCAGCGTTCGGGCGTCAGCAATACAGCACAGAGAATTTGTAGGGCTTCGTTTTTCGCGCCCTGTGGAGTTAATTCGCCCGAAAGACGCTTGCCTCCTGTAATTTCGAAACGGTTCATGCAGATCAGTATGAATTACTGCCGCCGAATTTACGCTTGAACTTGTTTTGTTTTTGTTTGTTCTTATTAAACTTCTTACCTTGATTTTGTGAATAATTTGCAGAAAGCACCTCTGTAGCGGCTCCCAGCTGTGTTCCTTCGGGCAAACTCAATGCTCCTGAAGATAATTCACTTAAATCTTTAAAGATAGTTTCGTCGGATACCGAATCACGATTCCAGGCCAAATATGATTTCTTCAGATGATGGGCAATGGCACTGGTCATAGATTCTTTCAGCAGGGGGTCCTCAATTTTTT
>JBKCFX010000452.1:0-7565 GCA_046303595.1 Bacteroidia bacterium | reverse complement strand
TGATCAGTTTCACCTGATCGCTGCTTTCGTTTTGTGCAACTTGGAAGAAGTACACGCCAGGTTTTAATTCAGGTTCTGCTTTGAAGCGGAAACGCTGCTCGGTCTGTTTGCTGCAAGCCACTTCTTCGGTGTGCAGCACTTCTCCTCTCAGGTTCAATAACTTTAATACGGCTTTGCCTTCCTGCGGCACCGAATAGCTCACTTCGAACTCTTTATCGAACGGATTCGGTTGCGGCGATTCGACTTTAACGGCTTCGGCGGTTGCATCTTCAATATTTACAGGTGTAATCATCGAATATTCGGTTTCGCCCGATGCATTTGTCAATTTTACGCGGTAGTAATTTGTTCCTACCTGAGCTTTGGCGTCGCGGAATTGGTAACTCAACACCTCGTTGCTGTTGCCTGCGCCCGGTTTGGTTCCGATGGATTCGAAATTCACACCATCGATCGAACGTTCAATGGTGAACGATTCGTTTTCGATTTCGTTTACCGTTATCCATTTCAACGCTACTGTATTGCCTTGTACTTCGGCATCGAAGGTTAATAGGCTCATGGCAATTTGCTGGACGATTGACTCTGTTGCCCCTGCTGTTGCAAAAAGAGTAGGATTGCTTTGGTTTTTAAACTCGGTCGAAATCCATTCGTTCGAGCGAACCACATTGGCAACGTGCACTTCGTCCAACAATCCGCCGAAATAGTAAAGTTTACGGTTAGGTTCGCGTCCAATCTGAAGCGGATCAGAACTTCCGGCTAATGAAATATCGGTTTGAAGGCTTCTGTCGCGCTGGCCATCAATGTAGGTAACCATCGAATCGCCTTTGTCTGAGTACACAGCAGCAACAAAGTACCAACGTCCTTTCTCGAGTTGCTTGCCGGTTTCTTCGGCATTAATTGATGCAGTTACTGCGTTTTCGTTGCTAATGCTAAATTCTACGCGTCGGTCCTTCGAGATCGACAAACGGTAACCTCCATTGAATCCGCTTTGGTTTGTAAGGATGGTTTGTTCTTTTCTATCATCAATACGCACCCAAGCCGAAACGCTGAGGTCTCCTGTAATATCTACATCTTCGGCTGTGTTGAGGCAGGGGAACTGCGAAGAATTTTTCTCAGCCGCCACATATACATCTTTGCTCTCGCTGGCCGGTGGAACAGCTGTTACCTGGTTCGCCCAAGGTGTTTTTGTACTCAAGAGCCCGCGAAGGTGCCAAACGCCTTTGTAGGATTTATTCCACGCGTTTTGCCCGCTTTCGTTTGCCGCATATTTGTTGTTGAAATAAAGGTATACCGGTTTGGTTTCCTTGCTTAGTGAATCCATCTGAACCCATGCCTGTAATGTTCCTGCTACAGGATCGTATTTTTCGATCTCATAATTCAGCAGCGTTATGCCGTCGGCTTTGGTGAATCGAAAGTCGTTTCCAAGGTCAGAGGTAACTTTCCCACCATGGCTAATCGATTTTAAATCGGCATCTGCAACGCTAATCATAATCGGGAATTTGAGGAGCGTCTCGTTCTGAGGCAATTCAGATGCTTTTAACTCAATTTTTTTGCGGAATTTGTATTCGGCCAGGGTTTCAATTCCGTTAAACTTGTTATTGGCGATCGATTTTTCGGAGTCGCCAATCAAGTTGTAAACTAGGGCTATACCGAAAACTCCGGCGGCAAAAACTCCGGCGGCAACAACCGCGCGTAATTTATGCTGCAGTTTTGTTTTCGCTTTTACCTTGGTAGAGAGGCGTGTATATGGTTTTTTCATGACGTTGTTTGTTTTTCTTTTGTGCGTGTTTATCCGTCTGATTATTTCTTCTCCGATTCTGGCGCTGCACTGGCTGCTGATCCCCCTTGAATAGGGCTGCCTGTGTTAATAACCTTAACTACAGAACTGTAGCGGTACGTGTTGTCTGAACCAACCTGCATAATGCGGTAGTGATTTTCGCCCGGAAGTGGTTCCTGATCAATAAAGGAGTAGAAAAGATTTACCAACAATTGTGTTCCAACGCGGTCTTTAAACCCAAGTGCTTCGAAGTCTACACCATCGGCAGAACGTTCTACAACGAACACACCATCTTTTTTGTCGTTCTTAACCAGCCAACGCACATATGTTTTTCCATCGAGGTAAACCGGCGAGAACGATATGAATGAATTCACAGAATCCTGTTTCATTTCTGTTTTGTCGATTAAGCCCGCAGAAGCACTTTGAGCGTTCGCGAATGTTGCCATACACATAAAGAGAGAAGCAACGATGAATTTGGAGGGAGTAAGGAAGCTTTTCATGATATTGTTGTTTTTGAGTGTCATTTGCTTTGGTGTTACGCCAAATGTATTTTGGGGTTCTGCGTTTTGTTTCCGGATTCGGTGGATGCCATTACAGATGTAAGAAATTGCAGTATGGTTTCTATTATATTTTTGAAATGATTGATATTAAAGGGTTGTAGCTATTAGTTTGTGCAAATGGCGCTGTAAGAAATATTAGTTTCATACAATCTCATACATCTTTTGCACGCTTTACAAGCTTTATCGTTTTTTGATCGTTGTTTTGATGCACCGAGAAAAAGTAAATGCCCGGCTTTAAATTCTCCTGATCGCGAAATTTGAAGCGCTGTATGCTGGTTTTATCGGTGTTGATTTTTTCGCTATAAACAACTTGGCCACTGATACTGGTTAGACGCACTTCCATCGGATCATTTTTATTGCTTCCGAAAACCACGTCGAATTCGTCCTTAAAAGGATTGGGTTCGAGCTTTTCGATATGCAATGCAGTCTGCTCGGTTTTGTAGTAGACACTTACCGTGTTCGAGATACTGCTTTCTTTTCTGAAATTTACAGCGCGCAAGCGATAATAGGTATTGCCTGTGATCGGTGCTGCATCATTCAAGAAATAATTGCGTTGTTTGTCTGAATTTCCACCGGCGAAGCATGTCGAAACCTTGCTGAAATTTGTTCCATCGGTCGAACGCTCCAACGCAAAATAATCGAGGTTCGATTCGTGCATGGTTGTCCAGTGAACGGTTACATGATCACCATTGGCCTGTGCTTCAAAGTTTGTGATGGCACAAATGCTTGGCGAGGCACTAATTACTTCACGTCCATCGATTTTGAACAAGGCCTCAGCCTGATTTTCGATGGACCAGGTTTTACTTATTTGGGCGGCACTCAATGCTGCATTACATACGCGTAGCTCATCCATCAGTCCGTTGTAAAATCCCGATTTTAAATTCGGTTCAGCGCCTAGAACGACCCATTTTCCACTATTGTACACTTGCTTCACCTTTTCTTTTCCATCACATTTTCCGTTGATGTAGGTGCTTAGCGCTGCATCTTTTTCTGAATAGGTTGCTACGATGTGTTGCCATTTCCCCGCTTCGATTTTTTTGCGGTTTTTCTGTGCAGCAATAGCAGCAACACGTCCGTTTTTTCCGGTAATCTCAAACCCAATTGTGCCGTCATCCTTGATGTACAAGCGACTGCCACCATTGAACCATTGGTTACTAAAAATAATGTGTTCGCCCGACAGTGCATATGGTTTTATCCATACCGAAATCGAAAAGTCGCCGCTAAATTTGAGTGCGTCATTGGGTTCGAAAACTGCTGCTCCTTTCTCGATGGCAAGAAATTCTTTCGCACCACCAAATCGTCCTTCTTCATCCTTAATGCCTTTGTATTCGCCTGCCAGTGCTTTGCTACCCGAATTGTTAAAGTTGCCATTAAAATGCCAGATTGCATTGTAGAAGGGAAGTTCTGAAGGATTGTGTTCTACTTTTGCTTCGAGCGGATTTCCACAATACAAAAATAGTGAGGGCTCGTTTGTTTGAAGATTTTGGTCGGGATATACCCATGCCAGTAGTTTGCCGATGGTAGGGTCGTAGCGTTCAATAGAAAAGGCGAGGGGAGTGGCTCCATCAGAAGCAGTGAGGGTAATGTCCTCGCCTGAGGGATGCACAACATTTCCACCATAGGCAATGCCGCGTAATTCGTCGCTCTTTACATTTATTAGTAGTGGGGATGCTGGATTAAGACCACCTGTTATAAAGTGGTTTAAACTTAATTTGTTTCGGTTCGAATATCCTTCAAGTTGATGTCTGCCCTCACGCGATAATTCACGCAGTTTCTCAGCTTTTAGTTCACGGGTATCTTGAATGAAGTGGTAGAGGAAGAAAATTCCACATAACATCGCGGCCAGCGTTCCTACGCCGAAAACCAGCCGCAAACGCGTTTTTTGTTTGGTTGTAAATCGTGTTTGTAACCTGGTCGAACGTTTCATGCCTTGTTGATTGTACAGATTAAACATGGAAGTTCATACGCGTTGATTGTTCGCATGTAAGCGAATTTCTTGGTTTTGGGACAGTGCGTATTTTTAAAATCGTGTGGGGCGAGGTGCAGCATAAAAATGTATGGTTTGCTGCGAATTGAACGAAATGCACCCTGTATAGTTCCCTTAATTCCCGACAGGAATGCGGTGTGGTTAACGTATGTAAGGCATCGTATGCTTTGGTGAATTATGCCAATATAAGTTTTTGATTATATGCAACATAACTTGCTAACGTTTGTGAATTGATGTGTAATGCTGCGCATCGAATTTGATAAAGGCACTTCAATTAAAACGCATGCAGATAACTTTTTATCTGCGCTATCAACAATTGTTCTTTGAGTATTATTGACCAATAATCGGATTTCAATGTTACCCAAAAGCTTTAGCTAGCTTAAGTCAAAAAAATAGGCCGCACGACCCTCATCATGCGACCTTAACATAATCCGTGATTCCGCTGGGATTCGAACCCAGGACCACTACATTAAAAGTGTAATGCTCTACCAGCTGAGCTACGGAATCAACTCTTCCTTTTCGAAAGCGGGTGCAAATATAGGTCTATTTCGATTCTAATGTTAAATTGATGAAAAAAAAATGCTAATTGTTCCCGATTCATTCTTCTGCGTTTTGATTATCAGATTTTTGTGGTGCTTTTTTTTCTCCAAGTATGGGATGCCTTTCAAAAGGAATAGATGAATCGAAGTAAATGCGATACGTTGTTAAGGTGCGGTACAACTCGGTACCAAGATTCCCGATTACCTTAAGCATGCGCGGATTGAAATCGCCAATCCAGGTCAGTATGGTGTCTTTGTATCTGCCCATTGGGACCACAACTTCGCCGCAGTATTTAATCATCGCACCCTCAACGCCTTTTCCTTGATATTCTTTTGAAACGCCGAAAACGATTCCGAGCATGGTATGGCGTTTTTTAAATTTCAGGTGGTACATGAATTTCAATTTTCCCCACCAGTTTAGATTTCCGTTTACGTGCACGAAAAATTCGTTCAGTTCGGGAATCGATAAATAGAAGCCGATGGGTTTTTTGCCCATAAATGCAAAGATCAAAATGTCGGGGTCCATAATCACCTTCATCGACTTGATGATGCTTCTTGCTTGTTCTATGCGCATCGATTTGAAACCTTCGTGGCCTCCCCAAGCCGAATTGTATACATCCAAAAAGTAAGATGCAATCTTCTCATGCGATACACCACGCATTCCTTTCACGCTGAACTCTGGGTTGCTACTTACGATGTCGGCTTTTTTAACAAAAATCTCCTGCGCAGGAATCTGCAAATCGCGCCAGAAAACAAGTTGCTTAAAATATTCCCGAAATCCGTATTGCTCAAAAAAAATCTGATAGTAAGGCGGATTGTAGTTCAATCCGTAAGTTGGTTTGCCGGTAAAGTTTTCGGTTAGCAGACCCCAGAACTGATCGCGTTCTCCGAAGTTAATAGGGCCGTCCATGCCCTGCATTCCTTCATTGATAAGCCATTCTTTACACGTGTCGAACAGCATAGTCGCTGCATCTTTGTTATCGATACATTCGAAAAAGCCCATTCCTCCAACCGGATGCTTGCCTGCGTTTACCGTTTTCGGATTTATAAAGGCGGCCACGCGGCCTATGGCCTCAGCTTTTTCATCAAATAAAACCCAGCGTTCGCATTTGCCACCCAGTTTAAATAACTTGTTTTTTTTGGGGTCAAACACTTTCTCAATGTCTTGCCGGATGTGTGGAATGTAGTTTTTATCATGGGCGTAAATTAACCGTGTTACGCTAAAAAACGCATCATTGGATTTTTTATCCGAAACCTGAACAAGCTTCATTGTGAAAAGTTAATTTTGTCAAAAATACCGATTGGAATTGAATACAGGCAATGTTGTTTTAATTACGGGTGCATCCTCCGGTATCGGACTTGAGTTGGCGAAGGTTTACTTTGCACAGGGCTTCAGATTGAGCCTGGTAGCGCGTTCGTTCGACAAATTGCAGCACCTGAAACATGCATTGAAGGCCAACGACATGGAAGTGTTGATTATGCAGACCGATGTGAGTGCTGAATCCGAATGTAAACGTGTCGTGGAGTCTACCATCGCGCATTTTGGAACATTTCATATTCTAATTAACAATGCCGGAATTACGATGCGTGCCCTTTTTGGAAAGGTTGAGCCCAGCGTGATGCATCGCATTATGGATGTCAATTTCTGGGGCGCTGTACATTGCACGCATTATGCGATGCCCGAATTGCTCAAAAACAAAGGTTCGGTTGTAGGAATATCCTCGGTAGCAGGCTACAAAGGATTGCCCACACGCAGCGCCTATTCAGCTTCGAAATTTGCACTCGAGGGTTTTCTGGAAACATTGCGCATCGAAAACCTAAAAACCGGGCTGCATGTTTTAATCGCCCGTCCTGGTTTTACGGCTACCAATATCCGCAATGCGATGGTCGATGGCAAAGGAAATCAACAAGGCGTTTCCCATAAGGATGAAGCCAATTCACTTTCGCCCGAAAAGGTGGCATTGGGAATCTATAAAGCCATTCAAAAAAAGCGATCGTATATGCTTATGTCGCGAACGGCTTTTCTTACGTTTTGGCTCAATAAATTTTTTCCGGCTTGGGTCGACCAGCAGGTTTACAAGCATGTTAAAGACGAGAAAGATTCACCTTTAACCTAAAAAGGATAGTTATTCTTTTGTAAGAATTGAAACTGACGCTACCACATCGGCTTTACAGCCATCGGGAACGGGCTGCCGCAGCGGCTGCATTTCAAAATGCAAACGAATTCTTCGATGTTGATACTCCTCAGGAAAATTGCCTGTTGGCTCAATTAATTTTCCGAGAAATGCTTGGTCATTCGTATCGGTAATGCGGATAAGCCACGTACAAGTGCCCTTGCTGCGAACTACTTTTCCTTTGTACCAAAGGTTAGATTGAGCCAATGCAGGTGTGCTTTGGAGTGTAAGCCATACCAATATGGAGCTGAAAATATTCGTTCCGAAAATGTAAATTTGGTTGGAACCGGTAAACTTATTTGGAGGCATATGACCGGGCGTGTAGTTCAACAGTTGAGAATGCAGGTGGTTCAAGCACAGTTACTTTATTTCTGATTTGTTCTGGTTTTAATAAGTCGGCAGCCAGATTGTTAAAAGCGGTTTGCGTCGCCGCGAGCGTATACTGGCCGAAAAAATTCATTCCGCGTTCATAGGTAGGTTCTTGGTATTCCTCGAAAGTGGTTGTGTAGCCAATGTATTCGTTTGCATTGCTGG
>JBKCFX010000451.1:0-5009 GCA_046303595.1 Bacteroidia bacterium | reverse complement strand
AAATGTTGCATTGTTTGTAATAACGCAACCATTGTACGAACTGCTAAAACTGCCGGTATTGCTTAGGTCGCAGTTGTAAAAAATATTGTTACTGATGATCGCTTGATTTACAAGATTAAAAATCCTTCCAGTCGAACTTCCTAAAAAGGTGTTGTGGTCAAAAATTATTGGCGAATTGATGGATACAATTCTGGGACCTGTGCTGTTATGAAAAAAAACATTGTTTTTGAAAATCACTTCCATTCCCTGATAGTCATACATTAAAATGCTGGCATAAATAAAATTCCCTTCAAAAACACAATTGGTAGTGCTATTTTGGAAAACCATGTTGTTTCGAATAATGCAGTTTCTTACCACGAAATTGTCCACTGCAAGAGCCCCTCCTAAATTTATTGAGAAAACATCTAAACCAACAAGGCGCGTCCCTGAGGATAATGGTGTAACCGTACAATTGCCCACTACAGCAGCAAACGAACCTATGGCAGTGGGGTGATGGCCCGGGCCGATGATTGTTAAAGCTTTTGTGATGTTAATATCAGGATAGTTTATCGTTGAGCCCTGAACCAGAATGGTATCATTGGGCTGAGCGGCATCAATTGCCGACTGCACGGTTGTAAACTGTGCCGCACCGCCCACGGCATTCGATACGGTGTGCTGCGTTGCCCATAATGGCATTGTAGCGCTGAACAGGGCAATTAGAAAAAGTTGGGATGTTTTCATGGTGTGTAATTTTAGTTTGACAAAGGAAGTATGCGGCTCAAAGCAATGCAATCGCATAAAAGTAGGTTTCGGGTCCCTACTTTCTTAAAGCGTGGCAGTGCGCAATGAATAAAAAACTGCACCGAATCGTTTTAATTCGGCGCAGCGGGGTTAGGTTAATTTTAATTAGTGTTTTGTAAAAAGTGTATCCGCAGATAAAGCCTTATGCTGGACCCAAAAGACAATGAATATCTGTGTTAACCTATCTGCTTATCGTTGTTATGTGTATGGTAAAAAAATGGCATTGGGTAGCTTTTTTCTATCCTGCCACTTTTAATCTAAATGTTCCTGTAATTGGGGTAGCCTCTTCGCTCACGCAGTTATCGGCATTCTCCGGGTCGTCTGCAGCCAAGTCGCCTGAAAAATTACCTTCAATTATTTTTGTTTCCGGGTCATAAGAAGTTATTTGTACATAGAAATAAGTGCATTCGGTTGAAACCTCGCAGCTTTGTAACGTATCTGTTCTCACAATTCTTTCCTGATCAAACAAAACAACATCGTTGCTATTGGGTAAATACCATACGGCATCTTCTCCGCCGCATTCTTCGTTAATTATAGGATATACGCCTTGTTCAAGCCCTTGAAATTCCATTACCAACCATTGCGTTGTTGTGCTGGTATTGTTATATAATCTGTTTGCCCAAATGCTCATTCTGCCGAGTGTATTAACACACGTTACATAAGGCGCACCATCGGCCGCGCCATCGGGATAAAACTGAAGATACGTCTGTTCCTCTCCTCCTATGTTCGCTGTTAAATAAAACTCCGCGTCAATTATGGTTATACTCGATGTTAGAATAAAATTCGAGATGCCGCCCAAGTAATTATTGGCCTTTAGGTTGAGCGAAACAGCCACCGTATTTGGTGATGGAACTTCTTGCGGAGCCTGATAAACGGCCTGAAAATCATTGGGTGTTAATGTGCCATTGGAGCCCGATGTTGGAGCGGTAGCGCCATTGAGCGACCAGTTTATTATTTGAAAGCCCGTCAATTTCGTTTCGTTCGGCCGGATTGGCACCAAAGGCACCAGTTCGCCGTTGTTAAAATCCATAGGATATAGCGGTGTTAAATCGTCATCGTCGTCGAGGATTGGCTTAAAGCCTAATGTAAACAAACGCAATGTTTGCCCTTTGGCAAGGCTGGCGGTGGAAGGAGAAAGCCCCATTTCGATAAACCGACCGATTGCCCAATCGCTGAAATGCGGCACGTTTACCGCAACGGTATTGGCAGCCGTATCCACAATGCTTCGTATCGCAGCTTCCCACGATCCGTTGGCAGCCTGGGTTGTAATCCACAGAAAATCTTCGGGTGTTCCGGTCAAATCGAAGGTTTCATAATTAAACTTCAGCTCTACCGGCGCATTAAACACAATGCCTTCGGGCTCCAAGCGATATGCAGCAGATGCCACGCCTTTGGGCGCGTTATTGGTGATAGGTGTTATACTGATTTCGGTCTCCGAATTCAATGCGCCTGCCGGAAACGTTAAGGTAAGCGCACCATCAGGAGTGCTTAGCGTACCGCCGGCTGTGCCAATGGTTGCATTTGTTGGACTTCCGGTGGGTGTGCCCGGTTGCGAAACGTATAAAGTGGGCTCGCTGGGCACCTCTGGAACTTCCGGCACCTCCGGCTCGGGCAATTCGGTTTTCTTGCATGAAAATGAGAGGACTAAAAACAAAAACAGGATTGCAGTTTTTGCGATTTTGAAATACGAAGTAGTTTTCACTGGTATAAATTTTTGATGCCACAAAGGTTGATTTACATCAGGTAGCAATCAATCGCATAAAAGTAGGTTTCTGTTTTTCCTCGGTTTAAGCTGTTCGTTGAATTTATAATTTGGCTTTCTAAAGTTCTATGTTGATTTCTACACTTCGTTTTTTCGCTGCCTTCGTTTTGCTTCTATTGGGAGTACACTCTGAGGCCCAGACCTTGGGCAACAGTTTGCGTTTCTTCACCAATTTTAGCAGTCAAAATGGCTTTCCGGCGCAAGAAGTGTATTCGTTTGCGGCCGATACGCAGGGCATGGTATGGATAGGAACCAATACCGGGTTATACCGTTTCGACGGACTTCGGTTTATGAACTTCAACCATCTGCTCACCAATCTTACGCAAGCCCAGTATAATTTGGTAACTGCAACAGCAAGCGATGAGCAGGGAAACATTTGGGTTTCTTATGAAAATGCCATCGCCTGTATTTCAGAATCAGGTAAAAGGGTGAAAAATTACACTCACAATGCCACACAAATTTCGAGCGCCCCGCCGCATACTGCATTTCGTTTGTTCGCAGATCCAAAAGGCCATATTTGGTCCTGTAACGGAAGCAATGTTCTATCGAAACACGATGTAAAATCAGGATTGTTTAAACATTTCAGGCTCAATGCAAACGACGCATCAGCGTTTAATATTCGCGACTTTTACTACGTTAGCGATACGCTTGTTTGGCTTGTGGCTCGCTTCGAATTAGGGCGTTTTAATCCCCAAACCGGGAAACTGCATCGTTACCCGATTCTCCGAAACGAAGTGCCGCAAAGTCCGGTTTTACTTACCCGTATTTGTCCCGACCCAAGCAATAAATCAATCCTATGGCTGGGCAGTTGGGGCAGGGGTTTAATCAAGTTTGATATACGATCTAATCAAACCGCATTTTTCGAATACGAAAGCGGCTTGCCGGCGAACATCTCCAATATCGTTTTTGACTTGGCCGTATTTAACAAAAACACGCTCTGGGTAGGCGGAAGAGGCCTGCTTGAATTCGATGTGCAGACCTCCAAATTTCGGCAACACAAGCACGACCCGATGCGAAAAAGCAGTTTGGTTGTTGATGAGGTAAGAAGCTTGTTCAAAGACAAGCAGGGGAATTTCTGGGTTGGAACTGCCGACGGTATTTCGCTGCATTCTCCTGAGGATGCCCAACTATCGCTGCATCAATTTTCAGATAATGTTTCCTCATCTTCGATGTGTTATGATGCGAATAACCAAAGACTTTATCTGGCGAATTATTACGCTGGGCGGCACCTTTACATTTTCGATAAAGACCTTCAACTCATTGCAAAACATCCCTTGCCCGAAGCCGATAAATACTTTTCGGAACCCTTTGGCTTGAGCACCGACAGCAAAGGAAATGTTTGGATTGGCACTACCAATAGCGGGCTTTGGAAGTTTAGCCCTGACAATAATCGCTTTACAAAAATTTCGAACCACGAGGGAACATGTGATGTTCAAAACCTAAACACTTCGGCAATGTATTGTGATGCGCATGATGTGCTTTGGATTGCCTCGTTAAGTCAGGGCCTACTTCGCTGCGACACAAAAAATCCAATTCTAAAGGCAGTGCCACAAATCCGCAACCGCATTGAAGATATCTGTTTAGGGCAAAATGGGCTTCTTTGGTTGCGCGAAGGCCGACAGAGCCTGCATCAGCTCGATACGCAAACAGGAGCATACCGTATTTATGGAAAGTCGAGGGACAACCATGAAGAAAAAATCAGAAGCATATCTGATGTGTGCCGCGGGCCGGGCAATTCGATGCTTATTGCCACTTTGCAAAATGGTATCCTTGAAATGAAAAACAATGCCATCATTCCTGTTAAAGGCTTAGAACACGTGCGTAATATTCATTCCATTGTTTGCGATGAAAATGGAAGCTATTGGATGTTAAGTCCAACACAAATGCTGCATTTCAATCCCTTTAACCAAAAAATTGATACCTATTCTGCCGAAGATGGTATTTCAGGAAATTTAAGTGCCAGCGAATTGATGCAGTTTTTACCCGGCGAGATTTGGTTTCGAACGCACGAAGGACTTTTTACAATAAAAACTTCAAACAAGAAAGTTAGGACAGAAAACCACCGCCTCGTACTGAATAGCATTAAAAACAACGACCAGGAATTATTGCCGCAACAAAGCACGGGCGTTACTGAGTTGAAATTAACACATAACCAGAATTATCTTTCGTTCGAATTTCAGGCTATTGAATTTGTAGCTCCGCACAAACTCAATTATGCCTATAAGCTTGAGGGCATCGATGAAAACTGGGTGCCTTCGGGGAACCGGCGTATTTCTGCATACCAAGCCATCCCTCCCGGCAAATATATTTTCAGGGTTAAAGTTTCTGACGGAATCAACGAGTGGAGCCGCCACGAATTGAGTTTCGCTTTTGAAATTATGCCGGCCTGGTATCAAACAACTTGGTTTAAATGGATTTCAATACTGACGGCATTATTAGCTATTGGCCTGCTCTTCCGTTACTACAC
>JBKCFX010000450.1:0-6003 GCA_046303595.1 Bacteroidia bacterium | reverse complement strand
CTGCGGCTTGCCAATGAGCTGAGAAGAAATACTGTGCTCGCGGTTTACCTCTTTCGAAATACCAAAGTCGATGATCTTGGCCACCGGTTGTGCACCCGTATCATCGACCAAAATGTTGGAAGGTGAAATATCGCGGTGGATAATGCCTTTTGAATGCAGGTATAGGAGCCCGCGCAGCACGTCTTTTAACAAGCCGTCGCGATGCTGCGGATGCTTTTGTAGGTATTTGTCGATGGCCCCGCCGGGAATGTACTCCATTACAGCAACAGGAATATTTTGCTTTTTTCCGTGAAGCCCGGAGATGATGGTCGTTTCATCTAGATAGTAATACCGCACCAGGTTGGGATGCTGCAAATCGAGTGCACGTGAAATTTCCTTTTCCAGACTATAATGGTTACCATGCGCCTGATTCGTGAAAAATTTCAGGGCAACGTTTTTTTTCAGACGGTTGTCAAATGCTTTATACACCTCGCCAAAGCCTCCCCCACCGATGTGATCATTGGCATCGTAGGTGTAATGTTCTTCGAAAGTCATAAATAAATTGCGAACGTTTCTACACTAACCTATTTATTTTTTAACTCCATCAAGCATTTTTTTAATGTCGTTCTGTTGAGCGTTCTTCAGTTCTTGCTTCTGAATATCGATCGCCTTTTTTTTCTGATTGGAATCTTTATTAGGCGTATTTAAGCCTTTTGTAGTGCTGGTATTGCTTTGGTCTACAATATCAGCAGTAGAATTTTCGGCCGATGTTTCAGTTTGAGGGTTGCTTTTCGTGTTACCTGCATCCAATTCTTTTTTTGATTTCATTCCGGGGGTATCTGCAGTATTGGGCTTACCCTGCCTTTCATCTTCAATTATAACATCTTCTTTTGGGGTAAGGTCATTCTGCTTTGTATTCTCCTCAAAAAAACTGTTGCCATAACGCCAAAAAACAATAGAGCCAACAACTAAAAATAAGGCACTTATAATTATTAACAGTAATTTTTTGTGCATCCCAAATGGCCGCGTAGTCTTATCTATTGTCTTGTTTTGGGTTACGGTACCATCAATTTTTTTTCCTTCTTCCTCGCCAATTAATGCGGCTTCGGTCTCCGAACCTATTTTCCCAAAGATTAATTTAGGCGTTTTTGCGATTTCGTTTGCATTTGAATGTCGTTCTCCAATTACAACGAGTTGCATCGAGTAATTGTCTTTGGTTTTTCCCCGGCAATATTTATTTATTTCTTCAATAAGGCGATTGCCACCATTTGAATTAACTAAAGCATGTGCGTGAGTTGGTTCAAACTGTTCGAGAAGCCCATCAGAGCAAAGGAGAAATATATCGTCCTTTTGGATGTTATCAATTAGGGCAAAATCAATTTTAAATTCTGAATTGAGTTTTACCGCTTCCAGTATGACATTCCTTCCTTCGGCATGTTTTGCTTCTTCAGGGGTTAATTCGCCCCTGTCAATCCGTTTTTGGATTTCGCTATGATCTTTTGTGCGGTATAAAACCTTATCGCCTCGCATGTGATAAACGGGACTATCTCCGCACCAGGCCGCTAAGGCATTGTTTTCGTTAATATATAGGAGAGACAACGTAGTTGCCATGTTCTCAGCAAATTCATTGTTGTCAGAAAATTTTCGCATTTCGGCCAGACCGAAACGGACGCCTTCCATAACCTGATCTACCGAAATAACTATCCCTTCTTTTTCGAATTCGCCAATTTTCTGGCTAATGGCTTTGCAAAGAATGTACGAAGCTGCATCGCCGAATAAATTTCCACCAACTCCATCGCATACCATATATAAACGGGATGGATAAAGACTGCCTACTTCGGGAAAAACAGCATCCTGATTATTTTTTCGACCTCCCTGTTCACAGATTGTATAATAAGCTTTTATCTGAATCATTGTTGTAGCAATAAAGGTTATGAATTAATCAATAGTTGTGAACGTAGGTACTTTTGATCCACCCCATTCCACCCCATAATTTCCGGAGCGCTTGAACGGTATCAAACTATCTCCTCGCAGCTTGGAATAAGCAGAAGGAGAACTAACCGGCGACCAAAACATAAACAGCCGGTTGAGATTTGTTAAAGGAGGTTGAATTGAGTAGGTAGCAATTCCGTTGCACGCATTGTCTTGTTTCATACTTACCCAAACATAAGGGTGAAGCGACATTTCAGGCATCCAATAGGTTATGAAATCGGTTTTTTCTCGGCTATTAAATCCAATTTCTTCAAGCGTCCGCTCGAGATAATCGATCAGCGTGTCGGTTGAAATTATTGCTCCACTAGTATACAGCGAAGGAGAAACAACATAAGGGTCCATGGCAGCATCCCAAAACAAGTAGGGGTAATTCTTTCCTTTGTGCATGATACCGGTGTATGGATCAAACCCAATGTTCCATTGAATAAATTGATTTTGCAGTAAATCGGGTTTTGGATAAACCGATTTAAACCTGCCGGGATTGGAAACATCAACTGTGTAGTGTTGCATGGTATCGCCATACAAATACAAAACCGGCTTGTATGCAACTAATTCGTCGATGTTAACCTTTTCAAATTTGACTTTGAAGCGGTATGTATACCCTGGCTTGAGGTCTAATCGTGGACAATCGCAGAAACTACCCTTTGCACCAGAATAAAGAGAAAGTTCAGTGTTGGCTGGTTTTACCAGGAAACTGGCGAAAAGACCTGAACTGCCCCTTAATGTTGGCTTTACCTCCACCCGATTATTTTTTAGATACAGGAAAATGTTCTCATCTTTTGACACACTATTTCCGAATGAAAATTCAATTTTACTGTAGCCTTTCTTAACCGCCGGATCGACCTTGCTCGAAAGCAATTTGCACTGAGCATTCATTGTAGAATAGCCTGCAGTAAAAATTAAAACAATGGAAAGAAATATGAGGCGCATAGATGTTTAACGTTTTTTATTTTTATTAATTGTGGGCATCAACACTTCTGAACTGTCGGGAACTTCATAAAGTGAATCTCCGGCAGCAGTATCAAATTGCAGCAGTTCAAAGTTTATATTCATACGATAAACTTTCTTGGATTCAATTCGGGTGGGAATACAATCGACCCGAATGCCGCGTTGGATTTCGCGAAACGAAAATCGTAGGTTTGTATCACAAACAATTAATGCCACTTTGCCATTCTTATCGGGTGTTCCGCTTAATTTATCGTCCCACATTGATATTTCAACCGGATCAGTCATTATAGTGTCATTACGCGTAAAGGTAAAAACCATTTTAGCCTTTCCTTCGGGCAATGTTTGATCGTCCTCAATGGCATTTATAAAACAAGGACTTTGCTCTTGCTTTTCGTTACAGGCTGAAATAGATGCAGCTAGAAATAAAGCTATCAGTAGATTTTTAACTACTTTTTTTGGTGTGTATTTCATTTTTATTCTGTTTATGCTCAAATATATTAAGTTTCACAATTGTGTTTAATTAGCCAACAACTTTTTTTCCGTTTATGATCAATTCACAATGTATACGAGGGAAATTAATATTTAATTCTACATCTAGTGTAAATTTCTTGTCCGCATCTGTGTAATTTGTTTGTTTGTGAAGGTCTTCCCCAATTTGAAATAAACTAATTAGATTGGTTGTCTCATCTATTAACGGATTACCCTCAGTTAATAGAAGTGTCAAAAAACCATGGCGATCAATATCTCGAACCGGAAAGGTAATTGAATCTTTAACTCTCTGAAAATCTGAAGAGCACGCTGGTATCATTACATGAGTCTTTCCTGAAAGCGTACTCAGGCATAATGGTCTCGTTATTGTGGATAAAATTACCAAATCGCGCGTATAGCCTGTGTATACGCCTGACTTTATAGCTGCCCCCATCGAAATAAGTTCTTCGGGGTTGGATATTATTTTAACCATTTGCCCACTGTAGTTAAAAATGCTATATAGTTTACCGAGGGAATTCAACACTGAGGGTATTTGGGTATATCGACCTGTTAAAAAAACATGACAATCTATTTGTTCTATATCCCTTTGGTATGCATCAGACCATAGATAGTCAATCTGCTGTTTGAAAAAATTGACATTCTCTCTGAAATAAGAAAAAACTGCCTGTTCGAGAATTTCGTGGGTAATTTGGGTGTTTATTCGATAACGCATCTTTCCGACAATGGTATCTCTAACCAGTAAATTGTTCATGCAGATATTTGCTGTATGGTTATCCGATAGATCATCAACCGCTTTTGTTGCCGCACGTTTCAGTCTGCTTCTGATTTGAGGGTCATTTGGCAACTCAATGCCATGTTCTTTATTAAATTCTGAACGAAGCCAATTTGCAATGAAATCCTCTACATCCAAACATTTATGTCCTTGCTCGCCTGCGACAAATAATGTTTCAGCAACCCCGTCTTCAATCGAATGAACCGATGCATTTGATTCGCCTGTATCGAGGTACACAATTGCCAAGTTGGGGGCATTATACTTTTGTGCAATTATCGATGCCATCGCATCGGTTTTCTGAATGAATGTTAGATTATTGAGGCCAGCTAGTTGGCCTGCTTTTAGTAACGCAGCGCGTTGATTGAATGTGAAACTATTTGGAATGGCAAGGCTACGATGAAGTGGAACCATAGGAAACCCAGAGTCGTTGTTGCGGTTAAGCATTAGAATGATTTCTATTTCCAGAGCCAATAAAACCAAACTGCAAACTTCCTCAGGACTTAATAGAAATTTGTTAATGTTGATTAAAATACAATCGTTGTCTCCTTTTTCTAATTGTTGAAGAATGTTCGGCTCTGTATTGTTGCTGACCGTTAGCTCAGACCAGGTTTTACCCAGAAGATTAGTATAGCCGCAAACGGTTCCTGAAGGATTTAATTCGGCTTGGAATTTTGCATTTTCGCCAAAATAAATTTCGCCCGATTCATCTAGTACGAGCATATGAGGTATTAGGATTTCTCCGCTAGCTGATTTGAGTATATCAACCGTATAACCTGACGGATTATCAACGTTGCTTGTTTGTTTTGAAACACAGAAATACGAGTTGCCAAAATCAATTCCAACACTTACCAGCTGGCGTGTGTTTTCAAAAATATTACATTGTTCTTCAGCTATTTTTTTCTTTACCAACAGTTGTCTTTGTAAAAATTCGAAATCATTTACAGGCCTGGGTTTAATATCCTTTTCAGGGTTAATCGAAAAATCCTTTATTTCTTGTGCATTATAATTTAATGGTTTTGTTTCATTTTGCACATCATGGTTTACAGGATTGGAAGTTAAATTTTGAGTGTGGGCCGATTTTTGATTATTAGCATTATCACCTCCGTTGAGCAAATCGAGCAACTCATCGGCTGTTTTTGCCCGCTGTGCTGCATGCTTTACCAAGCAACGTTGTAATACGCTGCGCCAGGGTTCGGCAAGCGTTTCAAGGCACACATCGATATCGGCTTGGTTCGGGTCTTCGATCCTCCAATCCTCGGTTTCTAGATTGAGTTGCTGTGCCATGCGTTTTCCGCTGAGCAGTTCGTAGGCCACCATGCCAAAGCTCCACAGATTGACGCGCGTATCGATCTTTTCGTCTTCACGATACAAATAAGGCCGGTACTGCTCGGGGGCCATATACTGATTGCAAATGAAGATGTCTCCGTACATCACCTTAGAAAAACCTGAGTTGATAATCTTGGCCACCGGTTGTGCGCCCGAATCATCGACCAAAATATTGGAAGGCGAAATATCGCTGTGGATAATGCCTTTTGAATGCAGGTATATGAGCCCGCGTAGCACGTCTTTTAATAGACTGTCGCGGTGCTGCGGATGCTTTTGAAGGTATTCGTCGATGGACCCACCGGGGATATATTCCAGTATGGCGATTTCCAATATTTCCTCTTCGCCATGCACATTGGGAACGGTTATTTGTTTCATGCTAAAGTACTTGCACAGGTTATCGTGGCTGAGTTTCTTGGCAAGGGCAATTTCAGCTTTGAGGCTGTATTTGAGCAGGTCGCTGCGGTTAAAAAACTTTAGTGCCAGATAGGTTTGCTCTA
>JBKCFX010000449.1:0-8002 GCA_046303595.1 Bacteroidia bacterium | reverse complement strand
GATGGGTGTTCCCATTACGTTACCAAATGAGCCTACATTTGTTACCGTAAAAGTACCACCCGCTATATCATCTGGCGAAAGCTTATTCGCACGTGCACGATTGGCAAGGTCATTCACCGATTTGGTCAAGCCAACAAGGCTTAGCATATCTGCGTTCTTAATCACCGGAACAATTAGATTGCCACTTGGAAGAGCCGTTGCCATTCCGAGGTTAATATTTTTACGTTTGATAATCTGCGTTCCGTTTACCGAAACGTTAATCATCGGATAATCTTTGATTGCGCGGGCTACAGCCTCGAGAATAATAGGTGTGAAGGTAATTTTCTCGCCCTCGCGCTTTTCGAAATCTTTCTTCACTTTATCGCGCCACTGCACCATGTTGGTAACGTCGATTTCGACCATTGAGGTAACATGCGGACTAACCGCTTTCGACATCACCATATGGTCGGCGATGAGTTTGCGCATGCGGTCCATCTCGATGATTTCATCGCCACCCGAAACCGAAACTGCAGGCGCTTGAATTTCGCTTCGAACCATTGCAGGAGGCGCTTGATTCGTTGCTTGCGGTGTGTGGGAAGTTGCCGAAGCTGTTGGTTTCGACCCGCGGTTTTGAACGTATCCGAGTATGTCTTCCTTGGTTACGCGACCATCTTTGCCAGAACCTTGCATGGCATCAAGTTCGGCGATGGAAATGTTTTCTTCCTTGGCGATATTGCGAACGAGTGGTGAATAGAATTTTCCTGATTCAGATTTAACAGGCACAGGAGTTATGGCCGCAGCAGGTGCACTAGCTGTTTCTATCGGCTTGGATGCGGCAGGTGCGGGCGATGGCGATGGTGCAGTTTCGGCGGCAGCCGCTTCGGTTTTAATAATGGCAATGACACCATTCACTTGGATCGTCTGGCCTTCCTCGAACAGAATTTTTTCAAGTATACCGGCAACGGGCGACGGAATTTCAGAATCGACCTTGTCGGTTGCAATTTCGAGAACCGGTTCGTCAAGTTCGATTGAATCGCCGGGTTTTTTAAGCCATTTGATAATAGTAGCTTCTGCGACGCTTTCGCCCATTTTGGGCATGACCAATTCGAACTGTGCCATAAAGAGTACTCAAAATTTCGGGCAAAGGTAATGTTTTTGACTGAAGCGCGAATTACAAATCGCACCGCTGTACAACCATAAATCTGCTTAGTAATAGGTAAGGCGAATTACATCTGCCAGGTATTTGGCATAGCGCACAACCTGACGCGTATATCCGTATTCGTTGTCGTACCATACATACACAACCACCGATTTCAGATCATCGGAAACGATTGTCGCAGGGCTGTCAACAATCGAAGCGCAAGGATTGCCAACCAAATCAGACGAAACCAACTCTTGCGAAAGCGAATACTGAATCTGTTCAACCAATTCTCCGTGAAGGGCAGCATTGCGTAACAAACTATTCAAATCATCTTTAGAGGTAGCTGTTTCCAATTTCAGATTTAGAATAGCCAGCGACACATTGGGAACTGGCACACGCACCGCATTCGATGTTAATTTTCCGGCAAGTTCAGGAATTACCTTTGCCACAGCACTTCCGGCACCTGTTTCGGTAATAACCATGTTGAGTGCGGCAGAACGACCACGGCGGTATTTTTTATGATAATTATCGAGCAAATTCTGATCGTTGGTATACGCGTGAATGGTCTCGATATGCCCACCGGCTATGCCGAGATTTTTCTGAATTACCTTTAATACCGGAACGATAGCATTTGTTGTGCAGGATGCGGCTGAAAATATCTGCTCGCTGCCTTTATCGTAAGCAGTTTGATTAACTCCGTATACAATGTTTGGTATATCGCCTTTACCCGGCGCTGTAAGCAAAACCTTAGAAACACCCTTTGATTTGAGATGTTCCGAAAGTCCTTTACGATCGCGTGTTACACCGGTATTGTCTATTAACAATGCATTGTCTATTCCGTATGCAGTATAATCAATTGCTGCAGGGTCTGATGCAGCAATCATTTTTACCGTGTGGCCGTTTATAATCAATGATTTATTTGCCAGATCTTCGATGATTGTGCCGGGAAATGGCCCATGAACAGAATCTGTGCGCAGTAAGGCCGCTCGCTTGGTAATATCTTCGTCTGAATTGCTGCGTGTAACAATAGCCCGCAAACGCAACTGTTCACCTTTACCTGCCTGAGCGATAATTTCGCGGGCTGCAATTCGTCCGATGCGCCCAAAGCCATACAAAACAACATCTTTAGGATGCAAAACCAATTTGTCTTTCCCGATAAATGCCGATAATTTTTCATTGATAAAATCGGAAGCAGTTGGATAAAGCGCCTTCTCGTTTAGCCATTCTGTGGCCAATCTACCAATATCAATCCGCGAAGGAGCCACCTCTTTTTCCCAAATCTGTCTTGCCAGCATCAGGGTGTCCTGAATAACGATTGTTTTCCCGACAATCGTGCGGGCGTAATTATGAAGGTTGAGAATTTCACTTGCGCTACGATCAACCAATTGATTGCGGAAAATAACAAGTTCGATACTTTTTTCGAACCACAATTGTCCTACAATGTGGATTAGTTCAATGGCTGATTTTTCGTCCTGAATCCATTCCTGAAGCTCTGCTTCGTACTGATTGCCTTGTTGCATAATGAATGTGTTTTACGGGCTGCGAAAGTAGGACTTTTTAATCAGAGGTTAAAGTAAAACCTACTTCACATTTACCAATTCAACGTTGAAAATCAAACGTGCTTTTGTTGGTATTATCGGCGGGCGTCCGCTTTCGCCATATGCCAAATTATATGGAATGGAAAGCAATGCCTTTCCACCGGGCTTAAGCAAGGCAATGCCTTCATCCCAACCCGGAATAACCATTCCCGAACCTAAACGAAACGATATAGGTGTTCCTTTAAGCACCGATGAATCGAAAATATCTTCATTCTCAAGGAAACCGGTATAATGTACTTCGACCGTTTTACCACGCGATGGCCTATCTCCGCTGCCCTCCTGAACAATCCAATATTCTAGTCCGCTCGTAGAGATTTGTTTACTTAAACCTTTCGTAGAAAAGGGCTTGGGTGCAAAATCGCGAATGGCTTCGATAATTTCAATATCGAATACGAGGTAGGAGCCGGAAGGAATTTTAGGCATATCCACATCACCATAACCCAAATTCGGGGGAATGGTAATTCGGCCCAAATCGCCCGGCTTGAAATATTGCAATGCAATATCCCATCCTTCAATTACCTGCTTCATCCCCAAAATAAATTCGAACGGTTGATTGCGTTCGCGCGAATTATCAAATTCACGGTCATCGACAAGTGCTCCGCGGTAATGCAGTCGAACCTTATCGCCTTTGTTAAGCAATTTGCCTTTCCCCTGTTTCTGCAGAAGCAACTTAATTCCTTCCGGCGTTACAAACTCTTTACCCGTCTTTAGTTTTTCGATTTGAGCAAAAGACTGAAATCCAATAAAAATCAGAATAACAAAAGATAGAATAAAGCGCTGCATCATGGCTTAATCTTATTCAAACTTAATCAATTCCACATCGAATATTAACGTTGAGAATGCTGGGATTGAGCCCATGCTGCGACCGCCATAACCAATTGATGAAGGAATGATTAATTTGGCTTTAGCACCCGGACTCAGCATAGCAATGCCTTCGTCCCAACCTTTGATTACCTGCCCCATTCCGAGTGTAAAACTGAAAGGCTCTCCCCGATCAACACTCGAATCGAATTTGGTTCCGTCGGTCAAATATCCGGTGTAATGCACAGTAACTTTTTGGCCGTTGGCTGGTTTAGCTCCGCTTCCCTCCTGATTCATCACAACGATTAATCCGCTGGCCGATGGACTTTGCGTAATGTTATTTTTTTTGAGGTATTCATCGCGGTTGCCTTTTTCGGCGGCACTTTTTGCACTCATTTCTGCTGCTTGTTTTTCGGTTTCCTTGCGGCGCATTTCTTCAAATTCTGCTTTGGGAATGAGATCGACCATGCGCGCGCAAAATAAAACTTGATCTTCCTGACCAATCGTCTCGGGCAACGAGCGCATCCCGGCAGATTTCAGCAAAAACGAGTCGGCACGCATCATAAAATGGGCAGAATCGCCCTTGGCCATCAATGCAAATCCTTCCATCAAATCGCCCTTGTAGGTTGGTTTTGCACAACCCACCCCCACAGGCACATTGTTGCCGCTACGGGCAGAACTAAAAATGAGTGAATCGGCTTTTCCTTTTCGAACAAGGAAATATGCGAATTTCAACTTCATCTGATCGCCTTCGGCAGCCGGCGTTCCGTTCTTGGCTTCAATTGCTTTGAATTGCAACCCGTTCGGAAGTGTGCGGAAATCTTTGTCTGCTTGTGCTTTAGCAATTCCGATAGAGGCAATTACTCCTAAAAATACTGCATTTAATTTGTTCATCTTACTCTGCTTTTAATAGTTGTACTTCAAATACCAATGGCGCAAATGGTGGAATATCGCCTTGTCCATTCGATCCATACGCCAATACAGAAGGTATTACCAATGTTGATGTACCGCCTACATTCATCATTCCAATTCCTTCATCCCATCCGGCAATAACTTCTCCCTGCCCTAAAGTAAACGTAATGGGCTCATTGCGATCGTAACTCGAATCGAATTTCTTTCCGTTCAACAAGTATCCTGAATAATTCACGGTAACTTTTTGCCCTTTCTTCGGTTTCGGCCCATTGCCCTTTTCGTTTTGAACGAAGATTAAGCCGCTTGCCGTTGGCTTAGCTGTGATGTTTTTACGTTCCAGATAGCGCTTCATATCGTCGGCTTCACTGTCGCGCAATTGATTCATCCTTTCTTGATTCATTGCCGCTTGCTGCGCTTGAAGATTTTGAACCATTTTAATGGTTTCTTCTCTCGATTTAAAATCCTTAACACCAAATGAAAAGAGCAGTTCAGTGCCTGGGTTGATTCCCGGAGGAAGCGCTTTGAGTTTGTTGCTTACAAGGAAGAAAGAGTCGGACGAAACAATGAAGGATGCCGAATCTCCAACATGAAGATTGGCAATACCTTCCATCAAATCGCCTTCATATTCGGGCTTGAGCAGTTCAATGAATTTGATACCGCCCGGATAATCGGCAGCATCTTCTGAGTTAAAAAGAACCGAGTCTTTTTTTCCTTCGGAGCCTTTAAGGGTCAATGTCATGAAACAAAACATGATATCGCCCTGCTTTCCTTTTTTGCCGGCTGGATTTTCGTTGTGGATGGCATAATACAGCCCTGTTTCGCTCTCTTCAAATCCTTCGTGGCGCGATTGGCGACAGGCTGTAAACAGCAAAGAACCGGTAAGCAGAATGTATACGAATTTCAATTTTTTATTCATGGGGTTTGTGTGAGTTCTACAACTTCGATATCATACACTACCGAACTTTTAGCGGGGATTTTATCCTGGTCGCCAAGCAATCCGTGAGCAAGGTGCGAAGGTAAAATAAATTTGGCTTTTCCTCCCTTACCCAATAATTTAATCCCTTCGTGAATTCCGCTTTCGATTTGATCTTCGTCAACCTTAAACACATGTGGGCCTAGCGAATCGGAGCTGTAACAATAAGTTCCATCCAAAAGTTCGATTCTGTAATTCACCTTTGCACGCATGCCTGAAGCGGCTTTGGGATTACTTCCCGGATTGAGTATCGTATACCGAAGCCCTGTTCCGGTGCGTTCCATTTTAAATCCGCGACGCTCGATGTAACGCTCAATCGACATATTTTCTTCATGCGCCAGGGTTTTATTGACCCGCATAAGCGATTCTTTCAGCTGCTTAGGATCAATTGGCGCAGGCTCGGGATCTTTGTTTTTACAGGAAATGCCGAAAAAGAGTATCCCAGCCAACAACAAAAGCAATATTTGTTTATGCACTGAATTCATTGAGCGACTTTACTAAATGCTTCACTGCATTCTCTAATGATCCATTGTAAACGCCTCCTGCTGCATTTTCATGCCCACCTCCCTCGAAAAAAGTTCGTGCGAAACGGTTGGCAGAAAAATCGCCGACAGAACGGAACGAAATGCGGATTTTATTGTCGCGTTCACTAAACAATACGCCCATGCGCGCCCCCGAAATGCTAAGCGCATAATTCACCAAGCCTTCCAAATCACCCTCTTTGTAATTGTTCATTTTGAGGTCATCGGCACTCAAGGCAATGTAAGCCACTTTTGCCTCATCAATCCACTCGAGCCGATCTTTCAGGGCAATTCCCCAAAGCCGTAACTTTTCGCGTGAGTTTTGATTAAACAACTGCTCGTGAATTTCCCAATGGCGAATACCCGATTGGAGAAGACACCCGGCAATGCGATGCGTATTGGGTGTGGTAACGCTAAAGCGGAATGAACCGGTGTCGGTCATGATTCCCGTGTAAATGCAGGCAGCAATTTCGGCCGGCGGTATAGCATTCATTCCGAGATTTATGCAAAACTCATAAACCAATTCGCATGTAGATGAAGCCACGGTATTCGAACCCATATAGGTAACAAATGCCTCAGGCTGGGGATGGTGATCGAGCATAATGGATTTAACCCTTCCTGCGCAGTTTCGCACCAATTCTTCGAGCGGACCTGTACGTGCCGGATGGTTATAGTCGAGACAAAACAACAAATCATTTGTTTGCAACCACTTCGTTGATCCGGCTGAATCGGTGGTAAAATCTACGAAATTATGCTGCTTCGTAAGAAAAGTGAGATAATCAGGACACGGATCGGGAAGCACCACACAAATCTCGGCAGAGCAATAATTGCGCAAAAATGCCGAAAGTGCCATGGTTGAGCCGATGGCATCTCCGTCGGGATTGCGGTGGGTTGTAATTGCTATTTTTTTTGCTTGATGCAGCAGTTGGGCAATTTCCTGAAACTGCTGTTCGTTAAATATCATAGTGCAAACCTATAAAAAAGGGCGCTTCGCAAATTGATTTAACGGTTGAAATGCATGCGGCACTATATTTTTTTATTCAAACAATGTATCTTTACGCAAAATCTTAATAAAATATGAAGATTTCAATGAGCAGAAAAAAATCGGGAGCCATTCTATTTCCTTTACTCGCTGCGCTGTTTTTCACCCTCACGTTTAATTCATGTAAAGATGAGCCGGAGCCCGAACCACCTCCAACAGTGTACGGTTCTGCAGAAGTAAATGGCTCCTTTACGACGTATACGCGCTACACGTTTAAAAAATTTAACCTGCCGGGTGGCATTGTTCGCAATGAGATTGCATTAAGCCGTTCGGATAATTCGCAAATTGTAATTTCGTTTTTAGGCAGTGAAGCAGGCAGTTTTGATTTGCCAAATGCCGATTCGTTAAATTATTGTGCATATATCGATCCGGGAGACCGAGAATTTCTTGCCGATTCGGGTGGATTTATCATTGATAATTATGTTATCCAAGATGGCGTGATTTCGGCTGATGGATTCTTTGCATTCAGAGGGAAATATGTTAGTACGAACACAGGATTAACGAGCGAAGTTGAAGTTGCCAGCGGAACATTCATCAGGCTAACTGCCGAATAAAATAAGTATGAAAATGGTATTGTTGGGAGCCGGTAAATCAGCCGGCTTTCTTATTGAATATACAGCCAATTGGACTTCTCTATCCGGAGTTCAGTTCACAATAGCTGACCAACAGATTTCACATTTAGAATCACTTAAAGAAGGGTATCGATCGGTTGAGACCATCGCTGCAGACTTGTCAAATCCCGACATCCGCGAAGAATTAATCCGCGGAGCGTTTTTGGTAATCTCAATGCTTCCGGCATTTATGCATCCCGAAATTGCCGAACAATGTTTGCGTTCAGGTGCTCACTTGGTAACAGCATCGTATGAAAGCGAACAAATAAAATCAATGTCGGAGGCAGTTAAAAAGAAAGGCTTAGTTTTCATAAACGAATGTGGACTTGACCCCGGACTCGATCACATGTCGGCTATGCGCATCATTCATCATGCAAAAGAGAATGGAAAAGAAATCGATGCGTTTTACTCCTATTGCGGTGGT
>JBKCFX010000448.1:0-2402 GCA_046303595.1 Bacteroidia bacterium | reverse complement strand
TTATTGATTTGGGTGAATCGCCTGCTACTCCAGCTCGAAGAGTAGGAATAACTGCCGGTATACATTCACCTAAAAAATCTGATTGTTAATTTAGGCGACCCTAATTCTTCGCCCAGTCTTAAGTTTAGTCTTGGCCGATATGCGATTTAACTTACACAGTTTCTTAACTGTTGTTCGATTTTTACGCGCTATTTTGCTCAGCGTATCGCCCCTTCTGATTTTATAATAACGCTTTTTGGCTTGTTGCGCTTTGTGTTCTTCGATTTTCTTCAAATAGGCGAAACTATCAGCAGTAATGCTTAATTGGTTGTTTCGGCATGCAAATTCCTCGAAGGCTATTACCTGTCGCGGATCCAGTTGTTGCCCCAAAAACCGAATTTCGAAGTGTAAATGCGATCCCCGCGATCGGCCTGTATTTCCGCCCAAGCCAAGCATATCGCCTGCTTGCAAATAATCACCGGGCCTCACCATGATATCTGAAAGATGCGCATACAAAGTTTCAAGTCCGTTCAGATGTCTAATTATTACATAGTATCCATAGGTAGGGCTGTATTTAGACACACGCACGGTTCCTTCGAAAGCAGTAAATACGGGATCGCCTGTTTCAAGATTAATATCGATTCCATAATGATGTCGATATCCCCGCATACCGAACTCGGAAGTAATATCGCCACAAACCGGATGCGCATAATCGCAAGCGGGATCATAAACAAGTTGTAAATGGGTGGTATCTTTCTTTGTGCGCAGGTCGACACAATAGGGATTAATCCTGCTCGTATCCCATACTGCCTGGTATAAATCGCAGTTTATCAATGCACAAAACTCTTCGTCTTCAACACTCTCAAAGGCTTCAGTGGCAAGCGAATCTTCGCCGAATACATCGTCGAACTCCGACAAATCGGGTGGAACGGTATCGGGTGGAAAACTTACTATTGCTTCTGCAAAGGAATCGGCTTGGCCATGGGCAATGGAACCGGAAATGGTGAACAATAAGCAAATAAGTAAATAGTGTGAAATGAATTTCAATCGAAAAAATTTACCGAATAATGGTGCAAAACTACAATCATAATAACTTTGCCCGAAGCAGAATCGAAAAATCTTGTCAACAATTGCATACGATACAGCATCCATTCGCGCAAATGGTGAAAAAAGAAAAGCCGTTAATAAAAACGTACTTAAGCAGATTAAACAAGGCGCGCTGCGGCAAACAGATCAAGTGATGCAGGAAATGCATGAGAAGGCCTTCGATGAAATTAACTGCCTAACGTGCGCCAATTGTTGTAAAACTACAAGTCCAATCATAACAGACCGCGACATAGACCGTATCGCAAAACATTTGAAAACCAAGCCGTCTGAGCTTGTTTCGCGGTACATGCGTGTTGATGAAGATCGGGACTACATATTCACAACGGCTCCCTGCCCTTTTCTGGGAGCCGATAACCACTGCGAAATTTACGAAGTGCGCCCCACGGCGTGCAGAACCTATCCACATACCGACCGCAAAAAATTCCAACAACTCACCGAGCTAACGTACAGAAATAGCTTTATCTGTCCGGCGGTTCAGCGCATCCTTCAATTGCTCGAATTGAAATTAAATGCGCAACGATAAGTTTCTTATCTGAAGCAGAAAACAGACTTCGAAGCTTCAACTATCTATGAACCTTTGAACGATGGTTTGCGTTTTTCGATAAATGCCTGCACCCCCTCTTTGTAGTCGTTCGTTTGAGCGGCCCCAATCTGAATAACACTCTCCATTTGCAGTTGTTCGTCGAGATTGTGGCTAAGGCTACTGTTGATGAGGCGTTTTGTAAGCCCCAAGGCTTTAGTTGGCATACCGGCAAGGGTTTCGGCCATTTTCATCACATCGGTTGTAAATGATGCATCATGCAAAACCTTATAAATCATTCCCATTTGCAAAGCCTCTGCAGCGGTAACTTTATCGCCCAGCATACAGAGCGCCATGGCCCGCTGAAAACCAACCAAGCGGGGCAGAAAAAATGTACCGCCACTGTCGGGAATCAAGCCGATTTTACTGAATGCCTGGATAAAAGACGCCGACTCGGCTGCAAGCACAATGTCGCAAGCCAATGCAATGTTGGCACCTGCGCCGGCTGCTACACCATTTACCGCGGCTAGAACAGGTTTTTCGATGCTTCTGATGCGTTGTATAATTGGGTTGTAGTGTTCTTCAAGAATTGTTCGAAAACCGGGGTGCAATTCCGGCGTAGTTACTTCCTTCAAATCCTGACCTGCGCAAAATGCTTTGCCGGTTCCGGTAAGTACAATGCAGCGTACCGCTGAATTCGCACCCGCATCATCCAGCGCAGACTGCAATTCGAGCGCCATCTGTCTGTTAAAAGCGTTAAATACATCCGGTCGATTTAGTCTAATTGTGCAAACAC
>JBKCFX010000447.1:0-3664 GCA_046303595.1 Bacteroidia bacterium | reverse complement strand
AACGGTAACAGGGTATTGCTACCCTGTTACCGTTCGACTTGCATGTATTAGGCCTGCCGCTAGCGTTCATCCTGAGCCAGGATCAAACTCTCCATTGTCAGTTTGATAGTGTTTTCCCGGTTATTCACCGGAAGTATGTCTCAGATTTACTTCTCGACAAAGCATCGCTGCTTGATCGCGATGCTCGTTTTCTTACCTTTCTCAATATTTTCAAAGAACAAATCCTTTCGGATTACCATCCCCTTGTTCGGAAACGGGCTGCAAAATTACTACGTTTAGTTAAACTACCAAATGTTTTTTAATTTTTTTTCGAAAAAAATTTTCACTTGATGTTGCTGTAGAATTTGAGCCTTAAAGAACGGGCGACAAAAGTACAACCGTTTATCAAACTACCAAACTTATTTTGGTTTTTTTTCTAAACGCTTTTTTTAACTATTCAGTGGTTTTGCGAACCTGTGAAAGAACTTTGGGGCGGCAAAAGTACAACCATTCTAATACAAAACAAATATTCAGGTAATATTTTGTTCATTTACTTCCTATCTGTATTGATAATCAATTATAAAAATTAAGGGTTCCCGATACGTACAGGAACAATTACACCATTCATCACCCTGAAACCTTCCAAAGCAAATTGCTTTATAAATCCCGCGATCGTTGCAGTATTAATCCCGCCTGTGTAATCGGGTATGGCCTCTTTCAACATCTTCGTGTTCACGGCTCCCAAATCAAGCGCATTGAAATACATGTTCGATTCCGCAAATTCTGATGCCATTCCCTCAATCCATGAATTGCCGGCCGACTTAGATGCGCCATAACCAACTAAGCCTTTAAATTTAACGCTGCCCTGATACCCCGCCATGCTACCTATATATATTATATGACCTACCCCTGGCTTATTTAACCAGTGTATTAGTTTTGAAGTCAGCATCCATGGCCAAATCAAATTTACATTCAACAACGTTTGCAAATTTTCAGGGCTTGTATCCTCGAATGGGCTCCGAACCATAAATCCGGCATTATGAATTAAAATGCGTAACTCCGACTGTCGACTCCACGATAAAATCGCTTGTTCTATTCCTGGCGCGTCGTGCAATTCGCCTTGAAACCATTTTAGGTTTTTATGTTCATAATCCTGCTGATTCCTTGAAATAGCAAAAACGCGATGGCCATCATCTAGAAATGTTCTGCAGAGAGACTTCCCAATTCCACCGGAGGCACCGGTTACAATTACTTCAGCTATCACTTTTTGTAAATTCTATCGCTTAAATACCGGCACGGTAGAACAGGCCTCGCCAAACATTAAGCTCTGCACTACAGGCAATAGCTTCTCCGAAATCAATACATAGGCCGCTTCCGGCACGGGCAATTTACCGCAGCCTTTAACGATTACACGTTTGCCTTCAAATTCAGAAACATCCAAATTTTGAATGATTTCGGTGTAGACCAAGGTTTCTAAATTTTCGAGATTGCCCAAAACTACTTTTTTCGCATACGACTGCAACGCTGAAGTTACGAGCATATAGGCCCACACCGGAATAATCGCATCGGCCGAACAATTCACTGCAACATAGGCATCTTGGTAAACCGACCAATCTTCTTCTTTTATCCAGAGCCTAAAATCCTTTTCTTTCAATATCTGCCCCATGAACAACTGCGGAGCCAAATCCAACTGCACACGGCGTCCTTTCGGATAATAATCTTCAAGATCAACCGTAAGCAATCCGCTTTGCGCTACTTTATTTACGATTTCTTCCATAGAGTTTATAAAAATCCAAGTTCCAATTTGGCCTCTTCGCTCATCATGCTTTGCTCCCAAGGGGGCTCGAAGGTAATTTCAACTTTTGCCGACTTTACGCCTTCCACACCTGCAATTTTCTGTTCCACATCGGGTGGTAAGGTTTCGGCAACAGGGCACGATGGCGAGGTTAAGGTCATCAACACATGCACATCGCGTTCTTCGTTAATGGTAACTCCGTAAATCAATCCCAGTTCGTAAATATTTACCGGAATTTCGGGATCGTAACACGTACGAATCATATCTATTACATCCCGTTCAAGGGTTTCAATGCTCTTTTCCATCGTTGTTTAAATATGAAAGGGCGTAGAATTTCATTTGTTTAATCATCGACACCAATCCATTGGCGCGTGTGGGCGAAAGATGTTCCTTTAATCCGATGCGATCGAGAAACGAAAGATCGGCTTCGACCACTTCTTTCGGACTGCCATCATTCAATACGCGAAGCAAAAGTGCAACTATTCCTTTGGGAATCTGCGCATCGCTGTCGGCTTCGAAGTGTACAACCTTACCATCAAAACCCGCATGCAGCCACACCTGACTTTGGCAGCCTTTTATCAAATGCGCTTCATTGCGAAAATCGGGATTGAACGCAGGCAACGTTCGACCCAATTCAATGATGTACTCGTATTTGTCGGCCCAATCGTCGTACAATCCAAACTCTTCTTCTATTTCGGCTTCTCTTTCGCGAATGGTCATAACAGCATCTTCTTTGCTCGCTCAATGGCTTGCACCAAGCGGTCGATTTCTTCGATTGTATTGTAAAACGCAAACGATGCACGGATGGTTCCCGGAATTCCGAATCGCTCCATTAACGGTTGCGCGCAGTGATGCCCGGTTCGAACGGCAATTCCTTGCTTGTCGAGAATAAAGCCTACATCGTATGGATGAAGCGTATCAAGTAAGAAAGAAACAACCGGCACTTTGTGTGGAGCCGTTCCAATAATGCGCAAGCCTTCAATAGCCTGGAGTTTTTGGGTAGCCACATCTAACAAACGTTTTTCGTGTGCCGCCAGAGCCACATGGTCGAGCGATTCCCAGTATGTAATTGCTGCCGAAAGCCCAATGGCGCCTTCAATGTTAGGTGTTCCCGCTTCAAATTTCAGGGGTACATCGGCATATTCGGTTCCGCTGAAACGCACGGTTTTAATCATATCGCCGCCGCCCTGAAATGGCGGAATCTGCTCCAATACACTGCGCTTGCCATACAACACCCCAACGCCCGATGGCCCGAGCATTTTGTGCGACGAAAACACATAAAAATCGCAATCGAGCGCTTGCACATCTACCGTAAAATGAGGTACAGCCTGCGCTCCGTCAATCATGGTCATGGCCCCTACTTCGCGCGCCATAGCAAGCAATTCGTCGATGGGATTGATGGTGCCCAACGCGTTCGATACGTGCATCACACTCAACATGCGTGTGCGCATACCGATGAGCTTGCGGGCTTCATCGAGAATGACCGTCCCGTCATCGTTTATTGGAATAACACGCAATACGGCACCGGTTTCTTCGCACACCATCTGCCAGGGAACAATGTTGGCGTGATGTTCCATGGCCGTAACCACAATTTCATCACCCGCCTTCAGGTAATTCCTTCCCCAGGTTTGCGCCACGAGGTTAATGCCTTCGGTAGTTCCGCGCGTAAAAACAATCTCGGCCGTTTCGCGGGCATTGATAAAGGTGGCTATCTGCGCTCTTGCCTGTTCATAGTCATCGGTAGCACGCTGACTAAGTTCGTGCACACCGCGGTGACTGTTGGCGTTTGATATTTTGTAAAAATTCGAGATAGCATCAATTACCTGAATCGGTTTTTGCGAAGTGGCGCCATTATCGAGATATACCAGCGGTTTGCCATTTACTTCCCGG
>JBKCFX010000446.1:0-8983 GCA_046303595.1 Bacteroidia bacterium | reverse complement strand
TCGGCTGGAGGACCTACTGCATCGGTTGATTTATTGCGTTTTGTTGATGATGATGCACAGGCGCTTTTCGACAATTGCTTTTCGATTATCAATGGACCTGATGCGCCATTGGCTGAAATTGTTGAATTGGACAAATCATTCGTGATGAATTTCCCAAATACGAATACAGAATTTATCAAGAATTATCGTGATACTACTGCTATCCCGGGTTTTGGAGAAGTAGCCTATGCTTTCCAAGGGTATCAGATTTACCAGTTAAAAGACTTAACTGTTACGGTTAATGATTTGAAAGATGTTAGCCGTGCGCGCCTTGTAGCGCAATGCGATATCGAAGACAGTATCGATCAAGTTGTGAATCGTTATTATGATGTGAGCATCGAAGAAAATATTCCTTCGGTAGAGGTTGTTGGCGCAAATGATGGTATTCGTAATTCTTTCTACTTCGAAACGGATGCATTTGCAACAGGCGATAATCGACTAATTAATCACAAAACGTATTATTTCCTTGTACTCTCCTATTCTGTAGCCGAAAATGTAGACAATACATTCAATACACCTTATCTAGCAGGTCGCAGAACCCAGGGGCTCTCAAATATCCAGGTTTATTCGGTAATCCCTCACAATAGTGCGCCATTATTTGGCGGAACAACGGTTCAGGCGCAATATGGTGATCGTCCTGCCATGACCAGAATCGAAGGAAATGGCAATGGTGGTAATGTCTTGGATTTAAGTCAAGCATCGATTGATGAAATTCTTGCTAACGGATTCTCGGCTAATCCATTATATGTTAAAAATGGTTCACCCGTAGATGTTCGTGTAGTAGATCCATTGAGCATTCCTGATGGAGATTTTGAGTTCAAGCTTTTTGGTACGGATGATACTTCGCATTGGTCATTGTCGTACAATGGCGAAACGTATGTTTCACAGTCAACACTTGGTTCGCCCGTTGAAGAGATTGTATCTAAATGGGGCTTCGCTCTAAACATTGCAGAAACATTTAATCCCGGAGATCCTGATTCAAAGAATAATGGTTTTATTGAAGCAACTTTGGAATTTCAGGATAATACGAAACGTTGGTTAGATTTCCTGAATGATGAAGATGGCTGCGAAAATGCTGCGAATTGGATTCGTTCCGGAATTGCAGAAGCAACGGATGATGATCCTTTATGTGGAGATTTACCGAACGACAATGCTCAGGTTTATGAAAAAGTATTGAGCGGAAGTTGGGCTCCTTGGGCGCTCGTAAATCGTAATATCGATGGACCTGCTTTTTCTTCGAGCACCGTTGCAACCCAGAACCTACCCAGTTTAAAACGTACGCCAAGTGTTGATATCGTATTAACACCCGATCAATCGAAGTGGTCGCGTTGTCCGGTTTTAGAGACCAATGAAAATACCGCCAATTCTGAAGGGGGCATTAAAAAGCTCGGTGTCCGCGCAGGCCTCTCACTCGATAAAAATGGCAACCCTGATGGAAGCGGTACAGGAATGAGCTGGTTCCCGGGCTATGCCATTAACGTTGAAACCGGCGAACGTCTAAATATTGCTTTTGGCGAATCATCTCGTCTTTCAGAAGACAATGGTCGAGACATGAAATTCAATCCATCTTCCCGCAGTATTTATTTCAACAATGGTTTGATTCAAAATGCATTGGGCGGTAAACATTACATTTACGTATTTGGCCATAGTGGATCAGATGCGAACGATATGCCGCGTTATGATGAAGGGCGCTTCTTGTATGAGAAATTGAGTCAACAACCAACCCCTGCTTACAATACTGTATTTACAGACTGCATTTGGGTGGGTCTACCTTTAAGTGTGCCTGCACAGCCTTGGTTGTCGAACGAAGTGAAAATTCGCTTGCGTGTTACCAAACCTTATGCAGAGAATCTTTCTGCTTCAGATGTTGTTGCGAACCCGGTTAACAACAACAATCCGTATTATAAATTCAATACTTCAGAGATAGCGGCGCGTCGTGGCGATGCGGCCGTGGTTGACTCATTGCTTGATTTGATCAATGTGGTACCAAACCCATATTACGCATATTCTTCGTATGAAACAGGTCAGCTCGACAACCGCGTTAAGATTACCAACCTTCCTAAAGATTGTAAGATTAACATTTATACTTCGAATGGCGTCTTGGTGAGAACATATGACAAGGGTGATGAGAAAACTTCGCTCGATTGGGATATGAAGAACCAGGCCGGCATCCCAATTTCAAGTGGAATTTACATCATACATGTTGTTGTTCCGGGCGTTGGAGAAAAAGTGGTGAAATGGTTTGGTGTACTTCGTCCAATCGACCTCGATAGTTTCTAATTGTCCAATACTCAGCTAAAGGAAATCATGAAAAATCTAAATAAATCAATCCTACTACTTGCAACCGTTGCACTATTTTCAGGTAAGCTGTTATTTGCCGGAAACGAGGATCGTATTGGCCAGGCCGGTGCCGGCGAGTTGCTGATTAATCCATTTGCCCGAAGCGGTGGTTTTGGAAACTCGAATTCTGCATTTGTTCGCGGTCTTGAAGCACAGTTTCTAAATGTAGCCGGTACAGCATTTACCAAGAAAACCGAAATGGTTTTTGCCTACACCAATTGGCTTGGAGGAACAGGAATTAACATCAATGCTTTTGGCCTAACGCAGGCGGTAGGTAAGGAGAAAACAGGAACCATTGGCATCAGTGTTATGTCGATGAATTTTGGAGATATCGATGTTACCACCGAAAGCAATCCGGAAGGCAATATTGGTACTTTTTCTCCGAACTTTACAAACATTGGATTTTCATATGCGAAAGAATTTTCGAATTCAATTTATGGTGGCTTGGCGATGCGTACCATTGCACAATCAATCTCTGATTTACGTGCGGTAGGGGTTTGCTTCGATGCAGGAGTTCAATACATTACCGGTAAAAAGGAAAATATTCGTTTCGGAATTTCGCTTCGAAATGTTGGGCCGCGCATGAAATTCAATGGTGATGGCTTGTCGTTCCGTGGTACAGTTCCTTCAACTGGTGCAAACATCACGGTACAGCAACGAACTGAGAATTTTGAACTTCCATCGCTTTTAAACATTGGTGGTGCTTACATCCTAACCCTTGCAGAAAAGCACGATATCACCTTTGCGGCCAATTTTACATCAAACTCCTTCTCGCGCGACCAGCTTATAGGCGGTTTGGAATATTCGTTCAATAAAATGTTCATGGTTCGCGGAGGGTATTCGTATGAAATAAAATCTGTAAAAGATGGTGCATACGATAATGCAAGCGTTAATTTAACATCGGTCTTGAATGGACCTACAGGCGGATTTTCTTTCCAAACACCGCTCGGTAAAGAATCAAAATCTACCTTCTCCATTGATTATGCTTACCGCACAACCAGCGCATTTTCAGGCGTACACACCATTGGCGCGCGCATTAATCTTTAATACCCAGCTCTTGCAGAATTAAAATTTCTTTTTAATTTTACAATCATAAACGGAAAGACTCTTCAACTCGAAGAGTCTTTCCGTTTTCTTATCATTAACCAATACTTCTGTAATATGTCTAACATCACCTATTTAACCGAAGAAGGCTTGCGCAAATTGCAGAGCGAACTTGATCAATTGCGCAATGTAGAACGGCCCTCTATTTCTGCACAGATTGCCGAAGCGCGCGATAAAGGTGATTTATCTGAGAACGCCGAATACGATGCAGCTAAAGAAGCACAAGGTCTTCTTGAAATGAAAATTGCCAAGATGGAAGATCTTGTAGCAAACTGCCGCATCATCGACGAATCGAAACTCGATAATTCTAAAGTGCTTATCCTTTCAAAGGTGCGCATTCGCAATACCGGAAATAACTCCGAAATGTCGTATACGCTTGTTGCTGAAAATGAGGCAGACTTGCGTGCAGGAAAAATCTCTATCAGTTCGCCTATTGCAAAAGCTTTGTTAGGCAAAAAAGTTGGTGACAAAGTGGAAGCCCAGGTTCCGTCGGGAAAAGTAAACCTCGAAATCTTAGATATTTCCCGCTAAATGCCCGGTATTTTCGCGCAAATTATAGTAGGACAAATTCCCAGCTACAAAATAGCTGAGAACGAATTCTGCTATGCATTTCTCGATGTATTTCCATTGGTTCCGGGGCATACACTTGTTGTGCCCAAAATTGAAATCGATAACATTCACGACCTCGACGCTGAAACGCACGCGGCACTATTCGCTTTTTCGAAACAAATAGCGCATGCAATTGGAAAAGCAATTCCATGTAAAAAGGTTGGAATGGCCGTTGTTGGTCTCGAAGTGCCGCATGCACATATCCACTTGGTGCCACTCAATCAGGTTGCCGACCTCGATTTTTCAAAACCTAAGGTTCGAGCAAGTGACGAGTCTTTGCAGCGTGTTCAGGAACGCATTCAGGCGGCCTTGTTTTAGATTTTGTCAATTATTCAAAGAAACCAATTTGTACTAATTCTATAATGGTTTATTATTCAAATCTTGTAGAGATAATTTGGGGGCAATTTAGCGATACTGAAAAGGCAGTTTTTTCGGCTGAGCAAGTCGACCATATTGTATACTTGTACCATGAGCTACAAGCCAATTACGAACACAATGTCTTTGACAAAGTGCATCATGTCGACTTGTTTTTTCAGCAAGGTTTTGAGTCGTACGTTAGCTCCGCTGAAATTTGCAGTTATATCCAGAATGAACTTGAAAAGGATGCTATTTACATAGAAGAGAAATTTATCTCAGGCCTTGTCGAATCTATTAAAAATTACTACCGCAACTTAAACGATTAATCCGTTTAGCCCAATTGCTTGAAGCTATTTCTTTTGGATTCTCTCCGGATTTGCTTCTACAAAGTTACTCCATCCTCCTTTTTTTGCACCTTTTGAAACGGCCATTGTCTTTATCGTTTTTCCCGATTGCAAATAATGGCAAACCGCCGCTGCTAATCCATCTGTTGCATCGAAAAAGCGGGGCATATCTTCATCCTTGATACCCAAAATGTGTTGCAACATCGCGGCAACCTGTTCTTTACTGGCCGCCCCTTTTCCCGTAATGCTTTGTTTTATGGTGCGGGGAGCATATTCCGAAACCGGAATGTCTTTGCTCAATGCAGCCGCCAATGCAACGCCTTGTGCTCGTCCAAGTTTTAGCATCGATTGAACGTTCTTCCCAAAGAATGGTGCTTCGACCGAAAGACTATCGGGCTTCCACTTGCTAATTAGGCCCTCGGTAAACTTGAAAATTTCGCGCAATTTCAATGCATGATCGTCTAATTTCCCCAAACGTAAAACACCCATATCGAGCAAGCTAATGTGTTTACTACGAATACCGATTACGCCATATCCTAAAATATTTGTTCCGGGGTCGATGCCGATAATTACCTGCTCAAATTCGCCGATCATTGCGCCAAGATACTATAGATTTAGCGTACTTTGAGCATGGTGGAAATTTCGAGATTTTCAGTCCTATTCGTAACATTGATCCTAGCAGCAATTCCAATTGGAATGATGCTCTGTGCAGCGCTTTATCTCTTAAGAAACACGCGGAAAGCTACTAACAAACCTTCCAAAGATACCATCGCTTTGTTAATCCCTGTGAGAAATGAAGCACCTGCTGTTTTGCACCATCTGAAACAACGCATTGAAAGCATTCAGGAACAACAACATATTCATTGTACGCTGATTGACGATGGTTCTTCGATTCCCTTGCAAACTATTGTGAACGATTCTAATTTGCAGATTATCCGGATAGAATCGGGTACAGCAGGATCGAAAAAAAATGCACTTAGTGCCGGAATTTATGCGAGTTCGGCCGATTGGATTATTACTTCTGATGCCGATACAGCGAATGGCTCAGCTTGGATTGATTCGTACCGCCGCACGATGAAGACGGATGTCGATGTTTGTGCAGCACCTGTGTTTATATCAGCTGAACCACGCTTTATTGCGCAATACAGCCAATGCGAAAGTCTGTGCTTGTGGACAATCGCCCTGGCAACTCAGTTTCTGCGTGTTCCTTTGCTCTGCAGTGGAGCTAATCTGGCCTTCAGAAGGCAAGCCTGGATAGATACTGGAGGGTATAAAAGTCACCTCCACATTGCTTCGGGCGATGACGTTATTCTGATGCATCAAATCTGGAAGCGGAACTCAGGCTCAATTACATTTTGTGTTGATAAAGAAGCTACTTGCTTTACCACCGCGCCCAATACATGGAAAGTATGGCTTAAACAAAGACGGCGCTGGATTTCCAAAACCGAGCATGTGCAACATCCGCTGAAATGGCTTATGCTAGTTTTTATTGCAGTTTGGCTATATCTTCCATTTAGCCTGGTATTCGTTTCTTTACCAATTACCGGGTTCATTCTAACGGTTGAAATGGTTTGGGTTATTTTTCTAGTACGATATTACGCACTGCGCATGCCAAGGGCTAGCTGGCTCCTCTTTCGTTTAAGCTATCCACTTATATTGCCTTTTGTATTTTTCATCCGCCCCGACATGTGGAAAGCCCAAGGCAAAAACTAATTTTGTGATTTAATTTTAAAGATGGAACAGCATTTACCACATCCAAGCATTGCTTCGATTCAAAATTACATCGACGGAAATTTGTGCAATCCCATTTCCGGCCGTTGGATCGACAACGTTCAACCTGCAACCGGCAAAGTGTTTGGGAGAATCGCCGCATCAGATCGTTTCGATGTTGAGAAGGCCATAGATGCTGCAAAATCTGCGTTTAACACATGGAGTAAACTTTCTGCATCAAAGCGTTCAGATCACCTCCAAGCATTGGCAGACCTCATGGAGCGCGATCTCGAATTACTCGCTGAAATCGAGTCGTTCGATAACGGAAAGCCACTGCATGTGGCGCGCACAGTTGATATTCCGCGTTCAATTTCCAACATCCGGTTTTTTGCCACGGCAATTCTGCACCAATCGAGCGAGTGCCATGAAACCGAAACCGGAGTGCTGAACTTTACGCTGCGGCAACCTTTGGGTGTGGTGGCCTGTATTTCGCCCTGGAACTTGCCGCTTTATTTGTTTACCTGGAAAATCGCCCCTGCACTTGCCGCTGGAAATACGGTTGTAGCCAAGCCGTCGGAAATAACCCCCGCAACAGCATTTTACTTTTCGAAACTCTGCAGTGAGGCCGGAATTCCAGCCGGTGTCATCAATATTCTGCATGGTCCCGGACAGGCAATTGGTGAACCACTGCTTTCCGATCCGCGCCTTAAAGCGGTTTCATTTACCGGAGGAACCGCTACCGGAGCATCGATTGCGGCCATGGCAGCTCCGCGTTTCAAGAAGATGTCGCTCGAACTGGGCGGGAAAAATGCGACACTCGTCTTTGCAGATTGCGATTTTGAACGCACCATATCTGAAACGGCACGTGCTGCCTTTTCGAACCAAGGTCAAATCTGCCTTTGCGGCTCGCGCATTTTCATTGAGCGTTCTCTGTACGAGGATTTCAAGAAAGCCTTTGTGGACAAAGTAAAAGCGTTAAAGGTTGGCGATCCGATCAATCCCACATCCACAATAGGTGCTATTGTATCCGAAGCACATTTGAACAAGGTGTTATCGTACGTTAAATTGGCAAAGGAAGAAGGCGGAACCTTACTTTGCGGTGGAAATCGAATTGATTTGAACGGAGGCTTTTTTATGGAACCAACGGTTTTCGAAGGCCTCGACCCATATTGCCGCACCAATCAGGAAGAAATTTTTGGTCCGGTGGTAACCTTGCATCCATTCGAGTCGGAAGAACAAGCTGTTGAATTTGCGAATTGCACTGCATATGGTTTGGCTTTTTCAGTATGGACAGAGAATTTGAAGCGTGCACATCGTCTTTCAGAACAGCTTCAGGCAGGCATTGTGTGGATTAATTGCTGGATGTTGCGCGATTTACGAACGCCGTTTGGTGGAATGAAGCAGAGTGGCGTTGGACGCGAGGGCGGATGGGAGGCTTTACGGTTTTTTACAGAATCGAAAAATGTGTGCATTAAATCGGTTTAAATTTCAATAGCTGAATTTAATCATTGAACATTGACGGCCGGAAATTGAAATTTGCTTTATCGATTCATTCAGCGGAAATAATTCTGTTGGATGCTTCGAACCATACCTACATTCAAGTGTTTCAATACAATGAGTCCAATTTTTTATTATGTAGCCGGAGGGATTACCTTAGTTTTTCTAGGATGGCAATGGAAATTAATTCGCGATACCAACAAAACACCCATGCAGAAATACACTGTTGAACAGGTTATTGGCAACGTAGAAATACGAAATTATACACCTTTCGTGAAAGCAAGCGTTACCGAGAAAGGTAGTTATCAGGAAATTTCGTACCGCTCGTTCCAGCGTCTTGCCGGGTACATCTTTGGTAAAAACGAAGCCGAAACGCAAATCGCAATGACTACGCCGGTTGGAATGCATTTCGAATCATCCGATGCACAGCAGGCAGAGATGTATTTTGTGATGCCCGAAATGCCTGCAGGAACAGATTTGCCTTCACCCAAAGACTCGTCGGTAAGCTTGATTCGCTGCGATGGTTTCCGTGCCGCTGCGCTCCGATTTGGCGGTGTTGCCGGGTCAGAGACATTCAAGGAGAAAGAAACAGAACTGAAAAAGACCTTGGGCGATTTGAATATTTCTTTTGTGGATACTGCCGAGTGGCTTCGGTACAATCCGCCGTTTCAGTTGTTCGACCGGCGTAATGAAGTGTTGTTGCGCATTCGGTAATTGTAGAATAGATTAGAAATATGAAAGCGCTTCCAAAGTTTCTGATTCAAGGAATTTGGTCTGTTCCGTTGTTTTGTATCGGATGTTTCTCCATTCCTTTCACTCGCAGTAAGCCCATCGAATCGCTTGTAGAAATTGATTTTGCGCTACAACCCCAACCTCCCGAAGTTGATTATGCCAATGAGGCATCTTGGGCCGCACTGCCATGGCGGAAAGATATGGCCGATTCGCTTCCACGGAGTGATTTAAGTGATGCACAAGACAAAGCA
>JBKCFX010000445.1:0-1189 GCA_046303595.1 Bacteroidia bacterium | reverse complement strand
GTAACAGAAACTTGGTAGGTATTGTCTTCCTTGAATTTGGTATTATCAAAGTAATAAGCACCCATTTTGTCGGTCATGGCTTCGAATGACATGCCGTCTTGATCCACCATAACCACTTTTGCCCCTTCAACAGGTTGTTTATTTTCGAAATTATAAACTATACCGGTAAGTGTGAAGAGAATTGGAGGCACGACAAATTCGTAGATATCAGAACCTCCTTTACCGCCATCGCGGTTAGATGAGAAGTAGCCACGCTCTTGTTTGCCGCGGAACACAATACCAAAATCGTCTGCCGAAGAGTTTAAAGGGAATTTCAAGTTTGCTACACTCCCCCATTTTCCGCCTTTCAATTTGGCTTCGAACATATCCAAACCACCCATTCCTACATGCCCATTCGATGCGAAATACAAAGTAGAATCATTGCGCAAAGTTGGGAACAAGTCATCGCCTGCAGTATTAACCTGAGGACCAAGATTTACCGGAGCTCCCCAAGATTTTCCTTTCTTATCGAGTTTCGACATCCAAATATCGCGTCCTCCTAAACCACCAGGCATATCAGATGCAAAGAAAAGCATAGATTCATCATCAGAAATCCATGGATGACCTACAGTAAAGGAATCATCTGCGAAAGGCACTAGAATCGGTTCATCCCAATTGTTTCCTTTTTTCTTGCTTGTGTAAATCTGACATCCTTTGATTTTGTTCTTATCGTATTCGCACCGCGTAAAGAACATGGTGGTGTATTTATCATTTAATGAAGCTGAACCATCGTTATACTTTCCGTTCAGCGGTTCTTTAAAGTTAACTGGCGTGCTCCATTTTCCATTTTTATCAACTTTGGCTTCATACAAGTCAGAAAACGCCTCACCTGTCCAACCGTCGGTCGAATTACCCAAAGAACCTTCACGGCTTGATGTAAAGATAACCTCATTGTAATTTTTACGGCTGTATATTGGCGAAAAGTCATCGTACTTCGAATTCAATGGTTGAACATTGCTTACCTGGTGCTTGGTCGGTTCTTTCTTCCAATTAACAGACAACTTACAACTCTCCACACCGGCAGACCCGCGACGGTCGTCTGGTTTTAGCTTTGCATATTTTTCGTATTCCGCAAGGGCTTCATCATACTTTCCGTTGATGCGCATCATGTCGGCAAGGTACAATTGAGCTTCAGGATTTTGATACTTTG
>JBKCFX010000444.1:0-5899 GCA_046303595.1 Bacteroidia bacterium | reverse complement strand
AAGCAGCGACATAGAAGTAAGCGAAAATGGTGTCTATTCGCTTGAAGCGACGAGCCTTGCAGGCTGCCTGATACGCGATACGGTTATGGTGAATTTCGCCAGCAGGCCTCCGGCGCTCGATCTGCAATACCCGACGGAAGTATGTTCGGGAAGTGACGTAAACTTAAGTAGCGAGGGAACAGTTGGCACGGTGTATTGGGAAGGACCACTATCGTTTATCCAAACAGGCGAAAGCACCTTGATCGAAAACATTACTATAAATCAGTCGGGAGCATACTATGCAAGTCAGGAAGCAAACGGATGCCGCAGCGATTCGGTAGCATTTGAAATCGCCGTACAATCATCTGTTGAACTTAGTTTCGAAGGCGACACGCTGCTTTGTGAGGGCGAAACAAGCTTAATTACCCTTAGCGGTGCAGATTCGGTAGTATGGAGCAACGGACAAACTGTAAACGCGCTCGAATTGGGGATCGGCACTTACGAAGTATACTCGACGCGTTCAATCGGATGCAACGACACCCTTGCTATTTCGCTTGTAAATGCGAAGCCCGAAGCGAACTTCACAGCCATTCCCGAAACGATTACAACGAACGAAGTGCTTGCGCTTTCAGACGCATCTGCAACGCCACTTGGAACGACACTGACTGCCTTTGTGTGGAATTTCGCCGGATATCCCTCACTAAGCGGAGAGTCGACACAAATTAGTTTTTCCGATACAGGAGCAGTAGAACTCACGTACATTGTCGAAAACAGCGAAGGATGCAGCGATACGGCGACAGCAACGATTCAGGTAATACCTGAGGCAGCTTCATTTATTTTTTCGCCCAATGGTGATGGCAAAAACGACTTCTTTACAATTGCACATTCGGGGCAATATAAGTTGGCTACACTGCGGGTTTTCAACTTGTCGGGAAGTTTGATATATGAAAACAGAGATTATCGAAACAACTGGTCTGCCGAAGGTTTTGCGAACGGGTTATACCTCTTTGTGGCAGAAATCCCCGAATTGAATAAAATTTACCAAGGAAAATTTAGCATCTGCAGGTAGTTTTCGTAGTCGACCCAAGAAATTAATTTTCAATTCAGTAAAAAGATGGAGGCAAAACTTCCATCTTTTTTTATTTCCGAACAAGGGTCAAAGAATCAAATTCTTTTTACACAAACATTATCAATATTTTGCACAAATTAAAGATAACACTGCATGAAAACAATTTGTAAATGCACGTAAGCAAATCGTGCTGTATTGAATTAGACCATGCACTGTTATGTGAATTGAAATAGATAACTTGCTGCAGAAAATTTATATAAAGTAAGCAATGTCTACCCTAAAAATTCTCCTGAAACGGCTTTCTTTACTTGTATTTCTTGCACTAATTGGGTCAAGGCTACAGGCGCAAACCGATACCGAATTTTGGTTTGTAGCTCCCGAAGTAACGAGTGGACACGGCGATGCGCCTATTGTTATGCGCGTTAGCGCCAGTGCACAAGCAGCCGACATCCTCTTGTCTCAACCGGCAAATCCGGCATTTGTTCCTATAACCCTAACAATTCCGGCAGGTACAACACAATCTATAGATTTAACACCGTTTCAAACATTGGTCGAAAATCAACCGCCCGATCAGATTCTGAATAAAGGCATTCTGCTCGAATCGAGCGTTCCGGTTACCGCATATTATGAAGTAAATAACGGGGTAAATCCCGAGATCTTTCCATTGAAAGGCGGCAATGGCTTAGGAACCGAATTCTTCACCCCATTTCCAACAAATTATGACAATGGCGGCTATTCGCCAGTAGCACGAAGTGGATTTGAAATCGTTGCCACAGAAGATAACACAAGCATCACCATCAATCCAACAGCCGATTTAATCGGGCATCCAGCCGGTGTTCCATTTACAATCACACTCAATCGTGGGCAAACCTATTCATTGCTCGCTGTTTCAACAAGTGCTACTCAACGTCCGGTAGGAACACGCATTACATCCAACAAACCCATTGCAGTTACTTTAAAAGACGATTCGGCAGCATTAGGCGGATGCCGCGACTTAATGGGCGACCAGTTAGTGCCCGTGGGTGTTATCGGACGAGAATACATCGTAATGAAAGGCTTTTTAAATTCGGAAGAACGGGTATATGTACTTGCAACGACGAATAATACAGAGGTATTTGTTGATGGAAGTGCAACGCCAAATGCCACGCTCAACAGCGGCCAGCAGTTCACCATCGATGTAAACAATTCTACAGTTTACATTTCTTGTTCGCAGCCCGTGTATGTTTTGCACGTTTCGGGATTTGGTTGCGAAATGGGAAGTGCAGTTTTACCTTCGATTGAATGTACTGGCTCGCCATCTGTGTTCTTTACGCGCTCTACCTCAGAATTTTTCGGCTTAAATATTATGGTTAGATCAGGTGCCGAAGGCTCATTCAACCTCAATGGCTCTGCTACTCTCGTGCCAGCAAGTTCGTTTACACCGGTGAATGGCTCAGGCGGCGCATGGCTTTCTGCGCAGCTTTCCTTCAGCGAGACAGATGTTGCGATTGGTGTTACTTCATTATTGGCGAATACAGCGCAAACTGGGGAACTTTTCCACCTCGGAATTATTCATGGCGGTTCAGGCTCAGGTTGTCGTTATGGGTATTTTTCGGATTTTGCAAGTACTTATCTGGGCGATAATCGTGTTGTGTGCGTTAATGACTCCTTGTTGCTCGATGCGGGACCTGGTAAAGATTCATACGAATGGAGCACCGGAGATACAACTCAGACAATTTATGTTGAAGAGCCGGGAACCTATTGGGTGGTTACCGTGAAAGATGGATGCGAAAGCACCGACACGGTAGATGTCATTGAGGAATTTCCCGATTTGGGGCTGCCCGATAGTCTTTCGGGATGTGGCGTACCGCTCCTTAGCCTCACGCCGGCGACGGGTTTTAATAGCTTTTTATGGAACGATGGAAGTACCGATTCGGAATTAAACGTAACCCAAAACGGCACTTATTTTCTTGAAGCATTAAGTTCTGCCGGTTGCAGGGCGCGCGACACGGTTGCAGTAACCTTTGCACCTGTGCCGCCATTACCAAATCTTCAGTTTGAATCGCCTGTGTGCTCAGGTGCTGATTTACAACTTAGCAGTCCGGGAGCGCAGGGAACAGTATATTGGGATGGCCCACAATCCTTCAGCGAAACCGGTGCTGATGTAAGTATAAATAATATCGCTACATCACAGTCTGGAACATACTTCGTGAGTCAGGAAGCAGATGGTTGTCGGAGCGATTCGGTTATTTTCCAAATCGATGTGCAGCAGTCGGTATCATTAAGCTTTAGCGGCGATACGATTTTATGTGACGGAGCATCAAGCGAAATCACGGTGCTTGGCTCCGACTCGCTTTTGTGGAATACCGGTTCGACCGAAAACACGCTTGAACTTGAACAGGGCAGTTATGCAGTTTATTCAACATTGGCGAGTGGTTGCAACGATACGTTATCCATTAACCTAATCGATGCCGAACCCAATGCGAATTTCAGCGCCAATCCAGAATTGGTGGTTTTGGTCGATACGCCACTTTCGCTGAATGATTCATCAACAACACCCGCTGGAACAGAATTGGTGGGATTTACATGGAATTTCGAAGGATATCCAAGCCAAACGGGCGAATCGATTCAAATTACCTTTCCCGATACCGGAACCGTTTTATTAACCTACGTTGTCGAAAACGATGAAGGCTGTCGCGATACAATCACAGCAGAAATTTTAGTGATCGACGATGTAGTTGTTCCGAATGTTTTTTCGCCCAACGGCGATGGGAAAAACGATGCCTTCAGCATAGGCAATATTGAAGCATTTACAGATGCTAATCTTGTAATTTACAACCGTTGGGGAAAGCTGATTTATGAAAATGCAGCTTACCAAAACAATTGGACCGGCGATGAATATCCGGATGGCACTTATTTTTACGTGCTCGAAATTCCAAAACTGCAGAAAAATTACAAAGGAAGCGTCACCATTTGCAGATAGTTTAACACGTTGAAATTTGGGTAATCAAGAGTTTGAAATAGGTGCATGGACTTAAAAAATTAAATGGATGAACAATCGAAAACGACTACTCACATATAGCTTTCAATCGCTCCTATTCTTGATGCTTTTTACAAGCAATGCCTTTGCGCAAAGCATCAGCGGCAGCGTTACCGACAAAAAAACAGGAGAAGCTCTAATTGGGGCTACCGTTGTAATTGAAGGAAAAAATACGGGGACAACGGTTGATGTGAACGGGAAATTCAATCTAACAAACCCGGGCCCACTGCCGTTGGTATTGCGATTCAGCTTTTTGGGGTATACCCCAACTTCGCTCGAAGTGCGCAGCTACACGCAAAAAATCGACATCAAACTTGCAGAATCTGAAAAGGTAATCGGTACGCTTGAAGTTTTCGATTCGCGCCTCACCGAAAAACAGCGCGAGTCGGCACTTACAGTCGAGGCGCTCGATTTACTGGCCATCAAAGAAACACCGGCTGCCAATTTTTACGATGGATTGGGTGCGCTCAAAGGCGTTGATTTAACTGCGGCAAGTTTGGGATTCAAAGTCATCAATACACGCGGTTTTAACAGTACATCTCCGGTTCGCTCCCTTCAAATCATTGACGGAGTTGATAATCAGGCGCCGGGATTGAATTTTTCGTTGGGCAACTTCCTCGGTTCATCAGAACTCGATGTGCAGAAAGTCGACATAATCGTGGGCGCATCATCTGCCTTTTACGGACCGAATGCATTCAACGGGGTAATCAGCATGACCACGAAAAGTCCGTTCGATTATACCGGATTAACGGTTCAGGCCAAAGCGGGTGAGCGCAACTTGTATGAAACAGCCATTCGCTGGGCGCAGAAGTTTAAACTGGGTTCCTCGGAAGTCGATAACCTGGCGTATAAAGTAAATTTGAGTTACATGCGGGCAAACGATTGGGAGGCCGAAAATTACGACCCAATCGATGGATTACCTGTTGGCAGAGACAATCCGGGAGGCTACGATGCCGTTAATATTTACGGCGACGAAGATTTAGCGGGAGGGAATGATCAATCGCAGGACATCAAGACCTATCCGGGCGCAGGAATTTTCTACCGAAACGGATACCGCGAAATCGATTTAGTTGATTACAACACCGAGAATCTGAAACTGGCCGGTTCGGTGCATTACCGTTTCGGGAAAGGCTATGAATTGATTGCTGCTTCAAGTTTTGGAACAGGCACAACTGTTTACCAGGGCGAAAATCGATTTAGCCTTAAAAAAATTCTCTTTTATCAAAACCGGTTGGAAATTAAAAAAGACGATAAATTCTATTTCCGTGTTTATGCCACAAACGAAGATGCCGGCGATTCGTACGATGCTGTCTTAACCGCATTTAAAATGCTCGATACTTACAAATCATTGGAAGAGTGGAATAATCAATACATCAGCAATTATTATACGGTTGCTTCAACGCGCATTAAAACACTTCCCGACTATCCCGATTTCGTTTTTGGTCAACCCCAAAGCATTTACCTTGCTCAGATTGAAGAATTTATTGCAAATAATTACGACTCATTGCTGGTTTGGCATCAGTGGGTTCGCGACAGGGCGAACAATTCAATCAGCTCCTTAGACCACTCACCCTTTGCGCCAGCCGGCACTTCGCGATTCGATTCATTATTTCAAGCAGTAACGTCAACACGCTTTAACGATAAGAGTTCGCTCAAAAAAGGGGGGGCTTTGTTCTTCGATCGTTCGGCGCTTTATCATGCGGCGAGTGAGTATAAATTTAGATTAGGCCTAGCAACAATGAATGTTGGTGGAAACATGCGTTTGTATGCACCGAATTCATTAGGAACCATATTTAATGACACTGCAGGTATAAGAATTACAAATTTTGAAT
>JBKCFX010000443.1:0-6106 GCA_046303595.1 Bacteroidia bacterium | reverse complement strand
TTATGGTATATGTTAAATTGTGTGTACCAACTCCGGCAAGCAATGGATTAAAAATACCGGCGTTTACACCGGGTCCGGTCCAAACACCTCCGGGATTGGTAGCCGGCGTAAGTATAAGGCTTGGAGCATTCAAACAAAAGCTCAGTGGTAAACCGGCATCGGGAACCACTGGAACAATTAAGTCAATGAGCGTACTATCTTCATTGATACAGCCATTCGCATCATTGTACGTATAATAAACCCATTGCGAACCTGATACAGGAGGGGGAGTAAACAAGCCCGAACTGGTGATATTACTTCCAGACCACAGTCCAGAGCCGCCCGTAGCTACAACCTGTACATTCATTTGAAAGGGAATAGGTTGCGTGCAGAGGCTGGACGTTAAATCCGCCACATCAACAAGCGGCAATGGGTGCACTGTTAATTGAACTGCATTGCCTGCCACACAATTGTTAACATCTGTTACGGTGAAAGTATAGTTATATAAAGCATCGTTCGGGGCCGTCTGACTATGAATAAAGGTGGCCGAGGGCTGGTTTGAAGGCCCCTGCAAGCCCGTATTGGGCGACCATACATACGATAATGGTGCAGTGCCACCCGAAACACTGGGCGTTAACGTTACAGGAACCCCACTGCATACCTCATCTGATAAGGGACTAACCGAAGCCACCGGGAACACCGTAGCGAGCAGCGAATCGGTAAATTCACAATTGGTATTCGCATTAATGGTATAAAAAAGCCAGTACGCACCAGGGGCAAGGGAAGCAGGATTAAACTGGAATGTATTTCCATTTAATACAACCCCACTGCCCGACCAAACACCTCCCGTTGGGGCGCCTGTTGAGAGTGTAAGCACCGGAGCATTATTGCATACGCTAAAGTCAGGCCCTGCAACAGCTGGATCAACGGTAAGAATCTGAACCGGCATATTATCTGAATTCACGCATCCGTTGGGGTCGGTATAGGTGTAGGTTAAAATATCGTTGCCTGGATTGGTAGGTGGGGTATAAAAATAGATGCCTCCCACTTGAGAAAGAGTACCACTTGCCGGAGTGGGATCAGTCCAAACCCCTCCTGGCGGCGTACCTTGATTAAGCTCCACAGGAATTGCCTGAGCGCAAACCTGAAGTATGGGAGCCGTATCAACTACAGGCAGCGGATTCACAGTTAGCACAACAGTTGTATCTGAACTACAACCCGTTGCGCCAACAGTTCCGGTAATAGTAAACGTTGTGGTGCTAGGTGGATTGGCAAGTACAATAGAGCCAGAAGTTGTATTTAGGCCTGTTGAAGGACTCCAACTAAATGAAGTTCCTGATATATTGGATGAGACTGACAAGGGAACTGCAGGCGATCCGATACACATGGCATTAGGAACGGGGCTGAGAACGGGAAGCGGATTAATGGTAACGGTTATATTATCCGTTGAAAAACAACCCAGTGCATCCGTTGCCGTTAACGTAATAATTTGACTTCCAACGCCGGGTAATGTAATCGATGGATTGGAAATCCCCGTGTTAGATAGGCCGTTGCCCGACCATACATACGTAATTGGTGGGGCTCCGGTAGCAGGATTAACCGTTGGAGAACCGTTGTTAATAATTTCAGCCACTCCGGAGCATACAGCAAAATCGGATACTGTTATTGCGGGGGGATTAGTAACTGTAAACGTAACCGAGCTGCTATCTGTGCCGCACTCGTTGGTTATGCGCACCTTTATCGTATGCGTTCCGGCATTAAACACCTGAGGAGGAAAATCTACCGGTTCGGCAGGTGTTATCGTTTGCCAGGCGCCACCGTTTATCTGCCATTGTTGAAGTGTTATCGTTCCACCACCATCATCATAGGTAACCGATGGATCAACGGTATAAGGCGCACATCCGGGTGGAACAAAAGTTAAATTAACATCAGGAGGCGCAACAATAGTAAAATTATTGGTAGCCGTTGAAGTTTCGCAGACATTGGTCGCTGAGAGATTTATTGTGTATAAACCCTCTTGGGTGAGCAGCCATTCGGGCTCGAAAGAATTGGCGGTGAACGGCGGAACGTTTGCGTCAAACGGCGCAATCGGATTAATACTCCAAACATACACCGGAGCTACACAAGTATTTATAGGCGTAGTAAGATTATCGGTTGATAATACTGAAGGAGCGCAAGGTGCACCCGAAAGCGTAAAATTAGCCGTAAGCGGCGGCACCACACACACAATTTCTGTCGCAACATCCTCTCCGCAAGAATTTCGAATACGTTGAGTGATGGTATAATTTCCTGCTACGCTAAAGCTGAGTTGCAATTGTGTTGAGCCACTGGTCCATGCAGTGTAATTGTTAGGCTGAGCATTGTCACTGCCCAATGTACCAGATGCTAGAGACCAACCGGTTGCCGGACTGATGCTCCACACCATACCATGGTTGGTATTACAACCTGCCGAATTTACATTGGTACCCGGGTCGGCCGTACTGTTAACGGTTACAGTTGAATTTATGCAAACGGGGTCGGGAAGGGCAGTAAATTGAGCGACTGGAGGCGTTGAGATACGTATGGGCTCAATCGTAGCAACTTGATTAGCACAAGGGTTCTGAGCAGTAATTTGAACCCAAAAAGCATCTGGTAAATTATTAAGTGAAGTTTGACCGCACGAACTTTGCGTAAATGTATGCGTAAAAAATGCCGGTGGAGGATGATTAAATGTTTGAGTGGCCCCACCATCACTAAAAGTTACAACGTAAGTCGTACCGATTTCATTGTTTCCTACATTTTCAATCGGAAAATTGAATGTGTAGGGAGCACAGCGCTCAGTATTACCTGGCGAACCTAAATTCACAGCTGGAGTATTCCCAACAAAAACTTTATAGGTGTTTGAAATAGAACATCCGTTAGGACCTAGCATCGTGATGGTTAAGGTATATAATCCTAACGGATAAAGATGATTAGTGAATGTTAGAGGTGCTGAAAATGATTCAATAGGTGAGCCATCACCCCAATTTATTGTGAAACTCTGAGCCCAAGCGCCTGGTGAGTTCAATAAACCAGTAATAAAGATATAATCATTAGAAAGATCAGTACATGCTACCAAATAATCCTGATTGTTATACAATTGATATTGGCTTGAATTTAGTTGAGGTTCCGGCGGTATCTGCTGCACCTGTATGGCAATTTGCTGCACATCCATTACACCAGCTGCATTAACAACCACTAAAGCGGCTGTATAATTGGTAATACCGGTTCCCTGTGGAGCCGTATATACATGCGATGTATTCGATGTACTTGCAGTACCGCCATCGCCAAATAACCAGAAATAACTCAATCCACCCGGTGTAGAATTATTAGTAAAACTCACCGAATTTCCAGAACAAATCACCCCAGACGTATTGGTAAATGCCGCATTAGGGCAATTGGTGCTTGTTGTGGACAAGGTTAATGTTGCACTTACAGAACCGCATCCAGGGGCTTGAATTGTTAAGGTGTAAGTTCCCGGCTGAGGGTTATTAAGGATAGGATATTGCTGCGTCGATGTAAAACCAGTAGAACTCGTCCATTGAAAGCTGGTAATTGCGCCCAGTGATGGTACTGAACCAATCGTAAACTGCATCCCCAAACCCAGCACAGCGGAGCTACCGTTGCACACATTAACATTATTTAATGTTAAATCACAGGCTATTATCGTACTGGATCTGGAGGTGAAACACAAGATCAAAACAATCAATAGTGTCCGTAGCGCCTTCACAATTAACGTATTAAAACTATATTGTGAAATAATTTTGACGCTACCAATGTGCCTTCAATTATTGCCGAAAACTTAAGCACATAGACCTCGCTTTCTACTTTATTGCCTAAATAGGTTCCATCCCAACCTTCATCGGGGTCGTTCGAGAAATAAATAAGCTCCCCCCATCTGTTGTAAATCGTTACCCAGAAAACTTCAGGACGCTTATCAAAATAAATTTTAAACCTGTCGTTAACGCCGTCTCCATCAGGACTAAACGAATTCGGCATAAAGTGGGTTGGATTTGGCTTAATGAATACCGTTTCACTGCTCGAATCGCGACATCCATAATCATTCACAACCAACATACTAAAAGAATGAGAGCCCGTATCCGGTTCAGAAAGCGTAAGCATAGTTGAGAAGCCTTCGGGAACCAACAAACTATCGAAATAAAAATACAAACCACTATAGTTCTGGCTATTGTTGTCAAACGTGAAGGTTGGCGATTCTTCAGAGACAATTTTGGGATTTACAGTAAAGCCAGCTTGCGGTGTTGGATAGACCTCTATAGCCTGAGCAATCATTGAGTCGGCCCAGCACTTGCCGTTGCCTGTGGACATATACACCTGCAATGGAAAAAAACCGGTGTTTTCGTAAATGTGCGATGATGAATACCCCTCCGCAAAATTTCCATCACCAAATCCCCACGAAACCGAATCGGCATACTGTGTCTGGTTGGCAAATTCCACTTCGAGTGGCGGACAACCCGAAGCAGGCAATACATCAAAATCAATCACCGGTTGTCCAAATACCTTATACTCTGCCAAGCTCGAATCAGGACATCCTAAAACATTAAGCACTTTTAAGGAGATAACTTTAAGTCCTGTATCGGAAAATGCAAGACTGGGAGCCATTTCATTGCTTATATTGTTTTCCCATCGCCATTCATAACTCACTGCCGACTGCGATTGGTTTATGGTATTAACCTCAGCTGGCGGACCGCATCCATCTACAGCACTTAAACTAAAACTGCTCACGGGCGAAGGATGTACCCAAACAGAGACATTTGCCGTATCGGGGCAATCCAATTCAAACGACACATAATTATGCGCTATCAATTGCGCATTAAAAGCACCTAGGCTCTCAATGATCAAGGCAGGCTCTTGCACCGACGAACCCGTACCGTCTTCAAAACTCCACTCCCAAGCGTTTGCCCCGGTTGTTTGGTTCAGAAAGGTAGCTTGAAGCGGATAACACCCTGTATCGGGTGTAACCGAAATATCCATTATTGGAAATGGCACCACCTCCACCGAAGTTTCGATAGTGTCGCGACATCCGTTTTGCGGGTTCAACCCTGTTAATTGAATACTATTGGCTCCACCTTGATTTAAAACAAAGGTTTGAACATTCGCATTGCCGCTTTGAGGCTGATTATTGAACAACCATTGATAGCCTGCACCGTTTACACTGGTATTGGTTGCCGCAACCTCACTATTTTGGCAAATCAGGGTTTCTGAAACGTTCATCGAAAGTTGAGGACCTTCGTTAATGGTAATAACAGTGGTTGCAGAATCGGTAAAACAAAAATTGGAAACAAACAGCTCTAAAGTGTATGTACCAGGCGTTGTGTAGGTATGAGAAATAGACTCCCCTATACCTCCGTTTCCATCGCCAAAATCCCATAAATAATAAGACTGATTTGCTAATGGCGAAGTAAAACTAAGCGTAAAGGGCGCACAAGCAGTTTGAGGCAGCAATGCATTAAGTTCAATGTCGGAGGGCAAAATAAAGACCTCCGTCGAATCTATGTTAATACCACAGGAATTACTAGCGGTTAGTTGAATGAGGTAACTGGCGGTGATGGTTTGTGCAGTGTAGGAAACTGAGACTGGAAGTGAATCGGTAGATGTTGTACCGTTTCCAAAATCCCATTGATACGAAGATGGGCTCCCGTAACTGGCATTTTGCAGCATAAAGGTTGCAGGCGAACAGGCCTGCGAATAGTCGGTTCCTAAAACTGCAACCGGCTGAGGACGCACCACTACAGAATCCATAACGGTGCGTGTACCGCATAAATTAGTAAGCGACAACTGCACAAAATAAAGCGAATCGGCAAAAACAGGCGATGGGAATGTTGGCAATGCAGGGTTTTCATCAAAGCTTAGGGGGAATAATGAACCGAAATCCCATTCATAGGAGATTTGATATCCGCTTGATGTATTGTTAATTCCAACCTGATACGGTGCACAAGCAGTGTCCTCCGACAATGTAAACTGAGGCACCGGTGGCGTTACCACAATAAAATCGGTTTCGGTCTCCACCGAACAACCGTATGGCGAAATGGCGTTTAGCCGCAAAAGATAAGAGCCCGGTTCACTTAAATTAATTACTGGACTAAAA
>JBKCFX010000442.1:0-2045 GCA_046303595.1 Bacteroidia bacterium | reverse complement strand
CTTTGTGGCAGGTTACCGCATAGGCAAATTTGATCTGTAAGGCATTCATCAACGGGTCCTGCTTTACTTTTTTGAGGCGCTCGGCTTTTAAATGATAATCGACATAATCTGCTTCGATGAGTCCGGCCAGCTCCTTGTATTGACCATAATTCATGCTGGCTTGCTCCGAGTCGAGTACGTTCAGAATCAGCGTTACATCGAGTTCGGGTGTGTCGGCGTAATCGGTAAAGCGCAGAACGGCGTCGATAAAGCGATAATTTCCGCGTTCCTGTGTTTTCCCAAGTCGCACAACCTCTGCCGTGTCGCCGTTTGCAATAAATTCTTGCGGTACATCGTCGGGCATCCAGTAGTAATTGTTTCGAACGACCATCAACAAATCGCCTACGGCTATCTCATTTTCCTGCCAGTGTATCCGAACGCGAATCTGCCGGTTGTAGAGGCCTGCCGCTTTGTTGCTTCGGGTAATCACCAACACATCTTCCTTGCCGTATCGATCGTATGCCCATTGCAACTCATCTGCGAGTTCCATTCCACCAATGCGTTTCACGTCTTCAAATTGCACTGTTTCTAGCTTGGGCCAGGTATGTAAATTGGCATTCAACTGATTGCGTATCTGTGTGGCATTCCACAAAATACCCGAATCGGCGGCCTGACGAACCACTTCCGTGAGATGCACTTCGGTAACAGTTGCAAAATATTTTGTTTCGAGTACTTTCTTGCTCAACGCCGGACTATCTTCCAATCCCACAGGTGGAAGCTGCGCATCGTCGCCAATTAACATCAACCTGCATTGTTCGCCAGAGGCCACATATTCGAGTAAATCAGAAAGTAAATCGTGTTCCGTAGCATCGTTCTCCGCAGCAATCATCGAGGCCTCATCGACAATAAACAAGGTGTTGCGGTGCAGATTACGCTGCAAACTAAATTGCATACCGAATTCGGAACTCTGCGTAAAGTATATGCGCTTGTGAATGGTGTAGGCGGTTTGTCCGGAGTATGCCGACATGACCTTGGCCGCTCTTCCCGTGGGTGCAAGCAGCACGGTTTTTAGTTTTGTTTTCGGAAAGCTGGCGGTTAAGGCCCGCACCACAGTGGTTTTTCCTGTTCCGGCATATCCGCGCACCAGAAAGATTTCGCGCTCACCGGTTTTAACAAGATACGCGGTAAGGCGCTCAAAAAGGGTGCTTTGTCCCGCCGTTGGCGCATGCCCGAGGTTCCCATGCAAAAGCTCTATAAATTCCCGCTTTGTCAATCCGCGATTTTAGGTTAAACTTGCTGCGAATATAGCGCCGAATGACCGAGCCCAATCCTTTTCTGGTGTATTCTCTTTCCGGTTACGAATCGTCGGCCTTTCGCAAATGTACGCTTAGGGTGTTGGTTTCGGATGCCGAGTTGCATGCTGCTGTTTTCGATCCGCTGGGCAATTGCTTTCCGCGCATTGAGCGTTTTAGTCTTCAGGCCGGGTATTCGGGTCTTAAAAATTGGCAGCTTGCAGCACGAATTATTCAGTATGCAGCATTGTTTCGCCAGCCTTTTGAACAAGTTGAATGGATCTGGAATCTTCAGCCATACACCTTGGTTCCCGACACCTTTTATGCTGATGAAAACAAATCAGATTATGCACGCTTCATAGCTGCTTCGCCCAATAATTTAGTGATTCAAGCGCAGCCGGTATGCCGCGGAAGCATTCAGGTAGTTTACGGATTCCCGAAAGAGTGGAAAGCTGTTTTAGAGGAATGTGCTTTGAAACCTCAACTTGAGACACATTACACGCATTGGCTGCTTTTTTATGCCGAATTGCATTTGAGGCAAAACAACGGTGTTATGGTGCATTTTCACGATGCGTTTATTGATATAGTTGTGTATCGTAACAACGCGTTACAGCTGCTGAATACATTCAGATACCAAACCGCCGACGAATGTTTATACTTTATCCTTCTTGCTTGCGAGAAGTATCGGTTCGATCGCGCCACGGAAGCACTGCATCTTTGCGGCGAAATCGATTCCGGTTCGGCCTTGTTTCAAAACATAACGAAGTATTTTGC
>JBKCFX010000441.1:0-4480 GCA_046303595.1 Bacteroidia bacterium | reverse complement strand
CTCGGAAGTGTCGTTGCAATAAAATCCGGTCTGCCACCTCCGTGTGCCGGTTGTAATAAGTTTTAATTTGCCTTGATTGACCTGAAACTCGCTTCCCAAAACGGAGCCTGAAGCGGGAGGATTCACGAAATTGTTCCAGGTTCCGGGCATGTTTAAACCTTCCGGTTCAAAAATCTGAGCAACGAGCTGGCCTCCGTGCAACAAGCAAAAAAACAAAACTAACCTGATAAACTTTCCAAGATACTTCATACCAAATTTAAAATTGGTGTCAAATATACACCTTGATAATTTCTGATACTAGAAAATTTGTGTAAAATTGATTTTACCTTTCGGGATGAGTTTGCAGGAAAAAGATTTTAGCTTAATTTAACCGCCCAATTATGATTCGAATTATGAAGCATTTCGTTTTAAGCCTCTTAAGTTTTGTACTTGTTAACCATTCTTTTGCGCAATATAAATCCGCTGAAGTTTACAATCAAAAAATCAACGAAAGTAAATCGAAACAAAGCTTGAAAAAGTCGCTTGAGGGCAGCACCGGCGATTGTGAAGGAGCAATTGTGTTGTGTGGGGGCGTATATACAGAAAAAACAGCGCCACCGGGTACAGGCAACGTTTATGAATTCACAGGGGGCTGTAACCAGGGAACAGAAACGATGAGTCTTTGGTACACATTTACGGCCCAGGAAGCGGGAACGATTAGCTTCATTATAGATCCGGCCGACGATCTCGACGACTACGACTGGGGTCTGTTTGATATTACCAACGGAGGCTGCGCAGGTATTGTTGCGCAGGATGGTTCGTCGCCCGAAGTAAGCTGCAATTCTTATGGATCATTCGCAGGGAATGGGCCAACCGGAATTTCGTCCACAAATGGAGGAACTGGCAATTCAAATGGACCTGGTGACCTGAACGGGCCCGCATTTAATGAAGATCTTCAGGCAAACAGTGGGCAAACATTTGCGCTTGTCGTAATGAATTGGTCTAACAGTCAAAACGGATACTCGATAGACTTCACGCAAAGCACTGCTCAGATTTATGATACAAGTGTACCCGAAGTAGTGTCGGTGATTCCGCAATGCGGCAATAAAGATTTTAGTGTATTGTTCAGCGAAGCATTGCTTTTATCATCTGTTCAGGTTCAGGATTTTACCATAACGACGCCGGGAGGTACCGTTATTCCTTTTGATACGGTTTACGCTGCAAATCCGGGAGCTAGTTCTCAGATTGATTTTTTTCTTTCGCTTGAGGATGGATTGACCGAGGAAGGTGTTTATACCGTATCGATTACCAATATTTCGGGAAATGTAGAGGATGTTTGCGGGAACAATGCTGTTGATACCGCATTTCAGATTAATATCGTGGCGCCTGTTACATTTGAATACAGCGTTATCAATGCTTGCAACGGTATAAACGGAGCAGTAGCGGCAAATTACATCGACGGAGGAACTGCTCCGATTCTTTTCGAGCTCAATGGAGTTGAATTGGATGAAGCAAGCGGAAACGGACTCGATTCGGGACTTTATGTTTTAAAAGTAACCGACAGCCTTGGCTGCGAAATCGAACAGGAAATAACTATTCCAAATCACGAAATAGAACTTACCATTACTGATTTGCAAGATTCATTGTCATGCGCCAATCCCGAAATTCAGATACAGGGTGTAGCAATCACGCCGGAACAAACGGTTCAATATGCTTGGTCGGCGTTAACTGCGAACGGACTAGACACACTTTTCAGTCAAATTGAAAATCCAGCCTGCAGCTTACCGGGAACGTATACCTTGCAGGTTCTTGAAGCTTCGAGTGGCTGTAGGGATACGGCAAGTGTCGAAATAAAAGAATCTGAACTTGCAGGAATCGATTTAAAAACATTGCAATTTCCGAATGTTCTTTCGGCCAATGGAGACGGCAAAAACGATTACTGGAGACCGTTTTTACCTGCAAAGCCCGATTTTGATATCACCGAAATTTTTGACACCTATTCAGTGGTGGTATTCAACAGATGGGGGCAACTTGTTTTTGATTCCGAAGAAGAGGGCACGAAATACTGGACAACGACACCAGAAACGCTTGCGGGGATGTACTTCTATACGGTAGCATATAAATCGAGCTGCGGAACCATTGTGGACGAAAACCACCAGGGTACTATTTTGGTGGTGAATTGATGCAACCTGAAAAATAAAGTGGACAAAGAAATTCAAAGGAAATAATAATGTTATAGTCCGCTCTTCAAATTCCATTGAAATGCTGGAATAGCTGATAAATCGGTTTTATACATTTCTATCGGCCTTTGAATTCAGGCCAACGCAAGATGGCTTTATTTTCCTTTTATCAATGCATTTTACGCTCACATGCATTCAATAGCTTTAAATGAGCTCCTTTCAGCAAAATAACATTATTTAAAGGCTTTTACTGTTTTCAAAGGATGACGTGAAGCCTAACCTCCCTCTTTTTCGAATACAAGTCAATATTGATAAGGCATTGCCACCTTTTTCCTGTTTGGCTAATTCATCGTATTCCTAAATGCTTCAGATTTAAACAAGCAAAATAATTGGGGATAAGCAATATCATTTTCAAGGTGAATACAGCTGCAATCGCTTAGAATTCGAATTAGAAATTGGTCTGTTTATTCGATTATTGGGGAAACACGTGTTCCCTCCCGTTCTCAAGTTCGGAAAACATCCCAAAGTAAGCAAGTGAAATTTATAAACTATAGTGTTTACAACTAAGCGTTTATAAACGTTTATTAACGGATGCTAAATTCTGGATTTCGTAACTTGACTCCGGGGAGGAGGAGTGGCGGCCCCCAAAACCAGATTCAACTCCATTCTGAATTTCAGCTAATTGCAATAAATTGATTGCGCTTATTTGCTACTTCAAACACTTGAAATAATCAAATGGCTCCAAACAATCTTCGCACTGAAATAGCGCCTTGCATGCCGTTGATCCAAACGGAGAAATCATTTTCGTGTTTTTGCTTTTGCATTGCGGACAAATCACCAACCGTTCCGATCCAGCCAATACCGCTTTATCGGCTTCGGCATTTAAGGGTGGGGCAATTCCATATTCTTGTAACGCCGCACGTGCGCTTTCAGTAAGCCAATCGGTTGTCCACGGTGGCGACAAAACCAGTTTAACGTTCTCTTTAAACCCTGCCGAATTCAATGCTTTCGTTACATCTTCGCCAATAACATCCATCGCCGGACAACCGCTGTATGTTGGCGTGATTTCCACATACGCTTCATCGCCACTCAATCTGGCACTCCGAACAACACCCATTTGCACGATTGACAAGACCGGTATTTCCGGATCCGAAACCGCATCCAAAATCGAATACAGCTTTTCTTCAATTTCTTGTCCTTGCGGCAAACGAATTACCATGTCATGTTTGGGTAAGTGCGCTGCATGTATTGCATTTCGGTAAGAATGTAGCCCATGTGCTCGGAGTGGATTCCATCCTTTCCACCTTTTTGAAAATAGGGCACTTCCGGAACTGACAATGTAGCTTTCTGAATATCGGCTTGAATCTGCGAAAAATACTCCTGTTTTAATGCGGCCAAATCAACTCCAATACCCGAGGATGCAACTTCAACATCCTTCGCATCCATTGCAAACAAAGCATTACTGTGTATGTAAAGATTATTCAGCGCGTCCTGAATGCGCCTATGACTTTCTTCCGTCCCATCCCCCCATCGATGGCGCCCGTCTGTTGAAACACGCCGGTGGTAACGCACCTCCTTCACCGCTTTTTGCGCAATGGCCGATAGTGTTTCATCGCTGCTCTTCACAAGCGATTCGACCAACAGCAGATGATAGGCATCAAACAGAAACTGACGCGCAATAACCCATGCAAAATCGGTATTGGGTTGCTGGCAAAGAATTGCTGTTCGGTATTCTCTTTCTATACGCAAAAACGCAAGTGTATCTTCTGTTGCATCATTGCCAAGAAGCGATGCAGCGTATTGATAATAACTGCGCACCTGGCCCAATAAATCGAGGCTGATATTGGTCAACGCAATATCGGTTTCGAGGTTCGGACCATGTCCGCATAATTCGCCCAAGCGCTGACCTAAAATGAGGTTGCTGTCGGCGATGCCCAAGATGTAATGTACCAGATGATTCTGCATGCAGCTTATTGGTTAATTTCTTCAATGGCACGATCGATTATTTCGTCGCGGTTTAAATCATTCCAGTTGAAAGATGCTAAAATATCGGGCGGCACACCGCTTTCGGCAAAATTCTGCTTATTCAAATCGAGTAAGCGCGTAATGCTGAAGCGATAGGTCCAGCCATTGGGCAATTGGCCACCATTTGGAAGGCCTCCTCCCCCACCCGTTGTATCGCCAACGAGTGTAACATTATCCATCGCCTTGGTCGACAGCGAGAAAAATGTAGTAGCGCTGTACGATCCGCGATCAACAAGAACCATCACCGGTTTGGTGTAGCGAATTCCATCGTAGGGATTGTAGTAAAATCCGGTTTC
>JBKCFX010000440.1:0-1733 GCA_046303595.1 Bacteroidia bacterium | reverse complement strand
GGTACTACCTTTCAGAGCGACATGATTTCGATCGATGTGCCTGATTGCGGCTACATTCCCGGTGAAACATACACCGTAACCTTAACGGTAAGTTCAGCGGGACGAAACGAATTCGGATTCAGCGTTTCGCCACAATTTAATGGAGGTGCCACAGCCGGAACTATGATTGCATCAGAAGGAACACAGCTGAATGGTAGCGGACGCTATTTGACGCACACTGCGCAGGGAACCGCCGAAACCAGTCCCAATGCGCGAATTTGGACATTCGAATGGATTGCGCCACCGGCAGGATCAGGTGATGTTACCTTCTATGCGGCATTCAATGCTTCCAATAACAACAATGCCAACTCGGGCGATCTCATCTTCAATTCGAACCTTACTATTTTTGAAGGGGTTACGCCCGAGCCACCGAACATTTTTGGAAATAATGTTGTGTGCGCTGGAACCATCGCAAGCCTTTCAACAAATTACACAAGTGGAATTGTATGGAGCCCGGGCAACCAAACTACGCAAAGTATAGAAACTGAAGCACAGGGAACATATCAGGTTACCGTAACAAATGAATGCGGGACAGCTACATCGCAACCTTTTAATCTCTCCTTTGAGGATGCACCTCCTGCCCCATCCATAGAATTTAACATCAGTACAGGCGCATTTGAAAGTTCGGTTGTGGGTCCGTATTTTTATGCGTGGTTTCTAAACGGAAATTTACTGCAGGACTCGGTAGGGGCATCTATTATTCCAAATATAGTGGGTGATTACACCCTTCAAATCACCACGTTTAATGGGTGCTCAAGCGCATTTTCGGAACCATTAAATCCTCAAACCGTTTCAATTCCAACAACACAATCGACTAATGGATTTGAATTGCTACAAAATCCAATTCATTCGCAGGCAATCGTCGATTTCAAAGGAACAGAACGTGCAGCAATGGAAGTTTATAGCGTGTCGGGGAAACATATTAAAACGTTCGTATTGTATCCCGGCATAAATAATCTGTCGCTGAATATAAAATCAGGAACGTACATATTGCGCGCAAACAACAGCGTAAAGCGCTTGGTGGTATTGAATTAGATTGCATTTTTTCGTTAGCCCACGGTTGAAACCGTGGGCTAACGAAATGCATTCGTGCAAAATATTTGCTCATGATTTCAAATGGCCTGCGATTTCAACATGGCCCACGGTTTCAACATGGCCCACAGGTTCAACATGGCCCACGGTTCAACATAGCCCACGATTTCAACATGGCCCACGGTTTCAACATGGCCCACGGTTTCAACATGGCACTCGATTTCAACACGGCACACAGTTTCAACATAGCCCATGGTTTCAACATAGCCCATGGTTTCAAAATGGCCCACGGTTTCAACCGTGGGTGTTAAAAAGAATATCAATTATCCAGCAAAACCGTTTCAACGGTTTTTTATTTTAGCGTATCGAATCTAAATCGCGGCAATAAAATGGTTATGGCCATTTCGCGCTCGATACAATGTTCAATTGCCCACGGCTGAAACAGTGGGGCAATTTCCATAAAACATTCAAACATTAAATCAAACCCATCATTATGTCACATTCATACTATAAAATCTGGATCCACGCCCTTTGGGCAACAAAAGAGCGAAAACCGTTAATTTATAAACCAGTTGAATCGAAAATCTACAATTATATTGCAGAACAATTTCATGAATTGGGCTGCCCCACGAAAAATGTAAATGGTATGCCCGACCATATCC
>JBKCFX010000439.1:0-2644 GCA_046303595.1 Bacteroidia bacterium | reverse complement strand
GTTGAAAAGCGTGCCGTGCGCGACTCGGCCGAACACGCCGGCGCCAAGGAGGTGTATCTCATTCATGAACCAATGGCCGCTGCAATTGGTATCGGTATCGACGTAGAAGAGCCGATGGGGAACATGATTATCGACATTGGTGGAGGTACGTCTGAGATTGCCGTTATCGCACTGGGTGGAATTGTTTGCGACAAGAGCATTCGGGTTGCGGGCGATGATTTTACGTCGGACATCGAAGATTATATGCGTCGCCAGCACAACATCCACATTGGTGAGCGCACCGCCGAAAAGATTAAAATTGAAGTGGGCGCTGCCTTAACCGAAATCGACAATCCGCCGCCTGATTATGCAGTGCAGGGTCGCTATATGATGACCGGTATTCCAAAAGAAATTACCGTTTCGTATCAAGAAATTGCGAATTGCCTCTATAAATCAATTGCGAAGATTGAAACGGCCATTCTGAATGCACTTGAAATGACACCACCCGAACTTTCGGCCGACATTTACCGCACCGGTATTTACCTTGCCGGTGGTGGTTCGATGTTGCGCGGTCTCGACAAGCGAATTTCGGCGCGTACAAAACTTCCGGTATATATCGCCGAAGATCCATTGCGTGCTGTTGCCCGTGGAACCGGAATCGCATTGAAAAACCGCGATAAGTTCAAGTTCCTCATTCGTTGATTTTTTAGCGCTCGGTCGGTAAAACATGCGGAATTTCTTCCTCATTCTCAGAAAGTACAATTTCTTTATTGCCTTTCTGCTGCTACAGGGAATTTCCATGTACCTGTTGGTGAACAACAACAGCTACCAGCGGGAGGTTGTGGTTTCGTTCTCGAACCAAATTACCGGTCAAATCTATGCTGCTTATGCCGATGTTACAGATTACCTCACCTTAGGCATTACCAATCGCTTGCTTGCCGAAGAAAATGCCAGACTTCGTAAAGCCGATTCCAATTCGTTTTACGACAAGTCGTTTAAGTTGATTAAAGTAAATGACACACTTTATGAGCAACAATACGAATACATCAGCGCGCGCGTTATCAACAACAGCTACACGAAAGTGAACAATTACCTCACCCTCGATGCCGGTAAAAACAAAGGCATACAGCGCGATATGGCTGTGATATCGAGCACAGGTGTTGTAGGGATTGTGAACGATGTTTCGGAACACTTTAGTACCGTTATTTCGGTTTTGAACAGTAAAACGCGGATTTCGTCGATGATTAAGAAAAATGGGTATTTCGGCTCTACCATCTGGAGCGGAGGATCGCCCCAAACCGGAAGTCTGCTCGACATTCCAAGTCATGCTAAAGTAGCCATTGGCGATACGATTGTTACCACATCGTTTTCGCTTTATCCACAAAACATCATGGTCGGGAAAGTGGCTGAGATTGGTACATCGGGCGAAAGCTTCAAGGAAATAAAAATTAAACTCAGCACCGACTTCCAAAACATCTCCTACGTTTACATTGTTCGCAATTTGTTGAAGACCGAACGCGATACCCTCGAAGCCAAGTTGAACGCAAATGATCAGTGAAATTTTAATAAATATTATTCGCTTTTTCCTGCTCATCTTTTTGCAGGTTCTGGTGCTCGATCAACTCGAAATTTCGGGTCCGGTAAATGGTTATTTCAATGCATACCTGTATATTTTATTTATTTTGATGTTGCCGGTTAACATCAATAAACTCTTCTTACTTTTTCTTAGTTTCATTACGGGATTAACCATCGATTTATTCACCGGAACGCCCGGAATGCATGCATCGGCATCGCTGGTTATTGCATTTTTGCGCCCATCGTTTTTGCATATTATCGCTCCGCGCGAAGGGTATGAATCGACCGTTAGGCTTACCATGCAGGGAATGGGAGGAAGTACATTTCTCGTTTATGCCGGCGTAATGACCTTTGTACATCATCTAAGTTTGCTTTTAATAGAAGCATTTAACTTCCTGAATTTCTTCGATCTGCTTTTACGCGTGCTAACATGTAGTGTGTTTACTATGGTGCTCATTGTGATGAGCCAGATTCTTTCGCAACGCAGCAAGGGAGGAGAACCATGAACCTGTTTTCGGACCGCAAATATGTCATCAGCGCAATTTTCCTAACCATTGCTGTATTGTATCTTATTCGCTTGTTCTACATTCAAGTTATTGATGATAAATACAAGCTAGCGGCCGACGATAACGCGCTACGCCATAAAATTGAATATCCCGAACGTGGCGTTATTTACGATCGGAACGGGAAAATTCTGGTTTACAACGAAGCGGCATACGACCTCATGGTAATTCCCAAACGGGTAAAAAACATCGACACCGCCGATTTGTGTAATATGCTGCAGATTACCAAGGAAGCATTCATCGAGAAACTGAAAAAGCTTAAAAAGCAGAAATTCAGCTCTTTCAGACCCGAGGTGTTTGAAGGTGAGATTTCGCTCGAAACTTATGCCACCTTGCAGGAAAAACTCTACAAGTTTCCCGGATTTTTCGTGCAAGCGAGAACATTGCGAAAATATCCCATGCGCATTGCACCGCACGCTTTGGGCTATGTAGGTGAGGTGGATGAAAAAATCATCGCGGCCAATCCCTATTACCGCATGGGCGATAACATGGGCTTGAGTGGCGTAGAAAAATCGTACGAAGAAGCA
>JBKCFX010000438.1:0-2093 GCA_046303595.1 Bacteroidia bacterium | reverse complement strand
CCATCAATTACAATCTGGCGAATTTACCCACCTTGTTTCTGGGTTTAGGCTTGGATTTTAATGTACCACCTTCTGAGTTAACACGCTTTCAAAACGAAGTTACCTGCACCGACGATTTTTGGAGTATTCCCGGGCTTATTCACTATATGACGCCCAATAATTCGCCTGTATTTTCGGAAGCGATTTCCGATACCATCGTTTATTGGTTAAGACAGCCCGGAATATTGAACGGTTTACAAAACTCAAATCAGAAAGCAACTGTAAATTATTATCCAAATCCATTTAATGCGTCGATTTCGTTTACGCTTCCGATAGAAGCTAATTCACCAGTTAAAATAAGTGTTTTAAGCATGTTTGGACGTGAAGTTTATCGATCCGAAGTGCAAAAGGATGAAGACAATCAGCCAAAAGCATTAAATCTTGATTTTCTGCCTGCTGGCGTATACTGGATTCGTTTGCAGGGTAATGGTTTGAATTCAGTTTCGAAAGTATTGAAACAGTAAAAATACTTCACAATTGCAGAGGGTTAATAGATAAATAGCTATTGAAAATCTATGAGTTCCAATAATAAACTAAGTCCGCAACAACGCAAGCGATTGGGTTATTTACTTTTGATAGTGGGCACTGCCTACATGGGCTATTGTATTTTTGTAACATGGCGTAAAGATTCAGAAATGACAATTCTGCCCGGTCTTTTTTTGGTACTCTTTTCCTCGCGTTTTTTGATGAAAAAGAAGGAATAATTTGATCCCAAAACCTATTTCGGTGTTTTTGATCGGGAATTCTTTCGGGTAATTATAGGTGCTATCGGAAATATCAATAATTCAAAAAAGCAATGCGCCTAGGCGAAGCTGTTTATTTGATAATGCACTCCTCAGGCATCAAAGCAGATGTTGCCTTATTTGATTGCGCATGATTTCTGCGTTTTACTAAATTCCCTAACTTTGGCGGCTTATTCCGAATTTCTTAATTTTCGTTAAAACCGCATGACCGCCCAGGAAATACGCCAGACCTTCCTCGATTTTTTCGCCTCTAAAGCCCACCAGATTGTGCCTTCGGCGCCTATGGTAATCAAGAACGATCCCACGCTCATGTTTACCAACGCCGGCATGAACCAGTTTAAAGATATCTTCCTGGGTAACGCTCCGGTAAAATATCCGCGCATCGCCGATACGCAGAAATGCCTCCGTGTTTCGGGCAAGCACAACGACCTCGAAGAAGTAGGTGTGGATACCTATCACCACACCATGTTCGAAATGCTGGGTAACTGGTCGTTTGGCGATTACTTTAAGAAAGAAGCCATCGCATGGGCCTGGGAGCTTTTAACCGATGTGTACAAGCTCGATAAAAACCGATTATACGTTACCGTATTCGAAGGCGATGCCACAGAGAATCTGCCTTTCGACCAAGAAGCCTACGACTGCTGGAAACAATGGATTGCCGAAGACCGCATCCTGCGCGGAAACAAAAAAGACAATTTCTGGGAGATGGGCGATACCGGTCCATGCGGCCCATGCACCGAGATACATGTCGATCTACGCGACGATGCCGAACGCAATGCCGTTGACGGAAAAACACTTGTTAACGAAAGTCATCCGCAGGTAATCGAAATCTGGAACAACGTGTTCATGGAGTTTAACCGCAAGGCCGACGGCTCGCTCGAGAAACTTCCTGCGCAGCATGTCGACACCGGCATGGGCTTCGAACGCCTCTGCATGGCACTTCAGGGTAAAAAGTCGAACTACGATACCGATGTATTTCAGCCTTTGATTCGTTTTATCGAAGCCGCATCGTCCGTATCCTATGGCAGCAGCGAGAAAACTGATATCGCCATGCGCGTTATGGCCGACCACGTGCGCACGATCGCATTCGCAATCGCCGACGGACAATTGCCTTCGAATAACAAAGCCGGTTACGTAATACGCCGTATTCTGCGCCGAGCTGTGCGTTACGCATACACCTTCCTCAATCTGCGCGAACCCTTTTTGCATAAACTCGTTCCTGTACTTTCAGGTCAAATGGGTGCTCAGTTTCCCGAATTGCCTGCACAGCAAGGATTAATCGAAAAGGTAATTCAGGAAGAAGAAGCTGCA
>JBKCFX010000437.1:0-3943 GCA_046303595.1 Bacteroidia bacterium | reverse complement strand
ATTGCAGCCAAGGCAGGTATACCAATACCGGCAGCCAATAGTGCTGCTTTTTGCTTGTTTGTTAACCCACTTAGATATTTTTTTGCCTGCGGAGTTCTATTGCCATACTTCAGCTCCTGTTGAGCAGTTTCCTTAGCTTCTTGTGACAAAGGAGTTACGGGTGTGCTATTAACGTGAATCGTTTTTTGATGTACTGACATAGTTTTATCATTAGAGGTTTACATTGAACAAAGTAACGAAAAAAAATAGATTGTATTATGCAAAATATTTTTTGTTATACAATTCGAGTTAAAAAAGTTTGGCTTGCAATTAATGAACACAAAACAAGTCGATTGCAATTATGAAATTACTGGATTAATAAAACTGTAACGCAATATAATTGAGCTGAATTTTTCATTAATAAATGCGGGTGAGCAAGGTTAAATTGCAATTGCCGTGAACCATGAAACTTAAATTTAGGGCAACACCAATTTTCCTTTTTTTGACTATTTCAAAAAAGGCAATTTTTTAAATAATTGACTTACATCCATACGCAACACCCGTATTACAACCACTCGAATAAAAGGGCAAATTGGAGATTAGCATACGACTCCACCACATAGCCTTCAAAGGCATGATGAATCCTTACCACTTAAGGGACCCGATAAAATAGGAATCAAAAATCTCAAAGCAATAACAAGAAAAAGCGTGTATACATGATGCATAAAATAGAACAACAACGCTTTCTTTCTATTCTGAAAACTGAACAAACTTGGAGTTATAAGGCAAAATATTAAAATAACCAAAAAGAATAGTAAAGAAATAGACCAAAGAATACTTGCACCGAGGTAAACACTTTCGATGTAGCAACCCCATGCTATCCCTCTTCCTGATTCTAATATACCACCAAGAAAAAATAATAAGCCCCCGAGGATTGATACTAAACCGGGAAGCCCTATAATGACATAGGTCATTTTTTTAAGATTAGTCCTTTTTCTAAGTGAGATGGGTAGTATACCATCCGAAAATTTAAACGTAAAATAATAAAGCGAAACAAAATAACCAAGAACCCAAATTATAAGCGATCCGATTACTGCTATATGCCTACCCTCCATGGTAAAGTCCTTAATAATTTATTCAGCAATTGATTTAACCTGTCATTAGTTTCAGGAATAACCTTTTAAAGTAAATAACAAATAAATAAGCCTATTTACGTGAAATAATTTGCGTTCCAGTTTGTGCCTGCCCTTGAACTTTATTGTCTTGAAGGATGAAGGTAACGATTGTTTTACCCAGCATTAATCGAAGTGGAAATTGATCAATTTTGATAAAGTCATCCGAATCAACGACCTCATTTTTTTTTGTCAAATCGGGATTAACATAAAATGCCGGATTGTTAACAACATTACTTCGTATGGAAAAACACGCATTGCCATCAATTTCTTCTAAACAAAACTCAAGATGTGCGCCACTCATGTGGAGATCGGAAGTTATGATTTCAATCGTTGGCGTTAGGGAGCCGCCTTTACGCCCTATAGTGTAGGTTCCTGTTTTCGGAATGGTTGCAAGATTTACTTCTTTAGTAGCAGAAGATTCTTTTACTTTTATGTATAATATAAATGACACCTTGTTATAAAATTATTTAAAAATAGCGCCACAACGCGCTTGGCAACCATTGCTTTTTATTTCAATCCATTGTTGTTCACGAAACGGTGTAAAACACTTGGGGCAACGATACAATGGCTCGTATTTCTTTCTGATCTTCCATAGTTTTTCATCTAAGGAACCATTGGGAAAATCTAACATTTGAAGCACTGGCGGCAAAGTAAGCATGATTGGAGATGAAAAGACTTCCAAACCCAATGGAATTTTAGTCACTGCCCAAGACAAACCAAGAGCTAATCCAGCTCGAGTTGAATGGCCAACAATATTGTGATTTTGTTTAACGCGTTTCAATTCTGAAGCTAACGTTGTGTAAACCGACTCTAAAGCATTAAACTCTTTGATCCAGTTGTTTATAGGCGCATTAGTAATTTTGCGAATCAACTCCTTTAATTCATCAAAAGATCTAATAATCCGACCAAACACCAGCGCCTCATCTGGATGCAATGTGCCTTTTTGAATTCTGTTTTTTGAGAAGGTGCCATTATCCAGTTGCTTATATACAGCGTCTTTCTCAACACTTTTTATTTTAAAAACACCATTGCTGGAATTTCTGTCAGAAAACTGGATGGTATCATTCTCGCACAATTCCAATATCGCATGAAAACTGCTTATACACTCCTCATTGATAATCAATGTAGGTGTGGTGTCATTTGGAAGATTAACTTTTGAACGCCCAATATAAACAACTGACATGTCTTAACTTTTAATATAAGTTACCGTTGAATGCCTTCTTCTGAGATAATAATGAAGAAATCATATTGTGGCTTGAAATTTCCAGACATATGTTTGTTTTTTTTCTTCGAAATTTCCAAAATATAAAGCGTGCCTTTTTCTGTGCTTGAAAAGGATGTAAGTATATGTGCCTTATATTGCTTGATGGTTTCCCTGTTGTTGTATCGATCCATTACCAAGCGCATGCCCAAAGGCCAACTGCCTTCACTAGAGTAAGTATAAATCCTGTTGTTTTTTCTATACTTTTTAGGAAGCGAATTTATTGCATTCATTGCTGCGGGATCCTTGTCGACCTGATATGTAGAATTAATTTTTTGGACATTCTTAATGGTTACAGGCTGTAATTTGGGAGAGCAACTCGCTATAATTAGCGATATTAACAGTGAGAAATGGAATAGGATTTTTTTCATGATTTTACAAATTGCGACCAAAATAATAAAACTTTCTTATGCAGTCAAAATAGTGTAGCAAAATTTATAAATACGTTACATTGCTATCATTGGATCTGAGCCTCCGCTGTCTGAAGAGCCTCCATAGTCAGACGATGAGCTACCATAATCCGATGAACTACCATAGTCCGACGATGAACTTCCATAATCGGAGCTGCTTCCATAATCAGAAGTGGAACCATAATCCGATGAACTGCCCGAATCGGATGAACTGCCATAGTCCGACGATGAACTTCCATAGTCGGAGCTGCTTCCATAATCCGAAGTGGAACCATAATCCAATGAACTGCCCGAATCGGATGAACTACCATAGTCCGACGACGAGCTTCCATAATCGGAGCTGCTTCCATAATCCGATGAGCTGCCCGAGTCGGTTGTGCTGCCGTAGTCAGACGATGAGCTACCATAGTCGGAGCTGCTTCCATAATCAGAAGAGGAACCATAATCCGATGAACTGCCCGAATCGGATGAGCTACCATAGTCGGAGCTGCTTCCATAATCAGAAGAGGAACCATAATCCGTTGAACTGCCCGAGTCGGTTGTGCTGCCGTAGTCAGACGATGAGCCTCCATAGTCAGACGATGAACTTCCATAATCGGAGCTGCTTCCATAATCCGATGAACTGCCCGAATCGGATGAACTACCATCGTCCGACGACGAGCTTCCATAATCCGAAGAGGAACCATAATCCGTTGAACTGCCCGAGTCGGATGAACTGCCATAGTCCGACTCAGAAGTGGAGCCATAATCCGATGAAGAATCCGAAGCCAATGAACCGCCAAAATCAGACAAATAACCGGAATCTGATGTAGAAATTTCAGAAATATCTATATCGGGTACCGACGGAACCTCCGGAACTGAAGGTGTCTCAACCGACGGAACTTCTATATCCGGTACCGACGGAACTTCTATATCGGGTACCGACGGAACCTCCACTTCTGGATCTGGATCGGTAGCACCATCGTATTGAAATAAAGTAATATCATCTTCAACAGGTTCTTCTTCAACAGGTTCTTCTTCAACAGGATCAATAATCATCCCCCAATCAGACCCCGGTACTGCATCTTCATCTTCAGAGGGCACTTTAAACGGCTCTGTTGTTGAATGGTCAGCAGGCG
>JBKCFX010000436.1:0-3254 GCA_046303595.1 Bacteroidia bacterium | reverse complement strand
CTATTGGTAGCAATGCAGCAACGCAGTACATCAAACGTTTCTGGAGTGTTGTTCCAAACGGATTAACTACTAATCCAATATATGATGTAGAATATCGTTACGCAGATCTTGATATCGAAGGGTCTGAAGCCATTCTTCGTCCGGTTAAATACAGTACTGAAACAGCAACACCGGGCTGGATTAGCTCTCCGGGATCTGGAGCCAACGCCATTGATGGTACGGCCTCGAATTTCGACTCGGGCCTCAATAAATTCAACTGGGATAACCTCACCACTTTCTCCGATTTCAGTGCTGCCGGCAATGGTGCTCCGCTTCCTATTGAACTTCTTAGCTTTGATGCTCAGGCCGTGGGGAATTCGGTAGTCGTGGAGTGGACTACGGCATCAGAAATCAACAACGATTATTTTACCATCGAACGTTCGGTGGATGCAGTTAATTACACGGCAATTGGAATTGTAGATGGTGCCGGTAATTCAAACAGCAGTCGTAATTATCAGTTTATTGATGCACAACCATTGCAGGGTGTATCCTACTATCGTTTGCGTCAGACCGACTTTAACGGAACCACCGAAGTGTTCGATCCGGCGGTGGTGAACTTCAACGTAGCCAGTACACAAGGTGTGAGCATGTTCCCGAATCCAGCAGTAGATTACGCGCACATCATGTTGCAGTCTGAAGCAAGCGGAAACGGAACCATCCGAATTACCGATTTAAGTGGTCGAGTGGTGTTTGAGCAAAACGTGAGCATGAAATCGGGCGTACAGCCTTTTACACTAGAAACTCGAAGCCTTTCGATGGGAACCTATCTCGTAAGCGTTTCCATGGCCGATGGCAGAATGTACACACTACCTCTGGTGAAGAATTAATTCAAAAAGCCCCGAATTTTCCGGGGCTTTTTTGTATTCTAACACATTCAAACCGAATTTTATCTATATATTTTTCGGTTTAAATCTAATTTTATCTATATATTTTTCGGTTTAAACATATTATTACCTATATAATTTTCGGTTTAAACCGAAAATTATCTATATATTTTTTTATTGGAGATTTGATTGGATCGACAAATCCAATTCTCGATCAATTAATTCGCAGCTGAATTATAAATCACTTCAAGTGATCCATCAGGTAGCGCGAAACGGTTTTATACAAATGAAGTCGATCCTTGCCCACAACATTGTGTGCATGTTCGGGATAAACCATATAATCGACCAGTACGCCTTCATCGACACATTTTTTAACGAAGGCCTGACTGTGTTGCCATACCACTACATCGTCGACCGTTCCGTGAATAAGCATCAAGCGATCATTTAGCTTGCCTGCGTTGTTCGTAACGTTAGACGCTTCGTACCCTCTTGGGTTTTGCTGAGGTGTATCCATGTAACGCTCGGTATACATAACCTCATACAAACTCCAATCGGTAACAGGACCACCGGCTACACCAGCCTTGAACATACCCGGATTTTTAGCCATTAACGAAGTAGTCATGAATCCACCGAAACTCCATCCATGTATACCAATTCTCGAATAATCGACATATGGAAGCGATTTAAGATACTCCAAACCTTTAAGTTGATCTTCCATTTCGACCTTACCCAATTCACCATGAATTACCTGCTCAAATTCAATTCCGCGTTCAGCAGAGCCACGATTATCCAATGTCCAAACGATATATCCTTGCGCTGCCATCCAGCTCATCCATAGATTCCCGCCACCTAGCCAGCGATTGCTCACCATTTGCGCATGCGGACCACCATACACATAGACCACAACCGGATATTTTTTATCACTACGCATATTGAGCGGCTTAAACAATCGCGCATTCAACTGCGTTCCGTCTGTAGCCTTTAACGTCACAATTTCGGGTTTAGGCAAACCTGAATTTACGAGCGGATCTGCAGCCTGCAGTATGGTTTTAACGTTTTTGCCTTTTGCGTCGCAAATACTTGCTCGGTATGGATTTTCTTTGGACACGCCTGCAATTTCAACCGAACTAAACTGGTTGATGAACCACCCGTTTTGCAGATTAACCTGACAGGAATTGTTTCCTGCCTCGGGAGTTAGGCAAGTCGCTTTTTTCGATGCAAGCTGGATTTTCCAGAGTTGACGGTTCATGCCAAAATCTGAAGCCGTGGTTACAAAACATGCATCTCCCGTTGAACTGAATCCATTAAATTCGGTAACCAACATACCTTCCGAACAGATATTGCCAAGAAGCTTGCCCGAAAGATCATAGTGATACAACTGATTGAATCCGTTGCGTTCGCTTTGCCAGAGAAATTGGTCGTTTTTTCCCGGAATAAAATGTGCCGGACTTTCGGGCTCAACCCATTGTGCATCTGTTTCGGTAAACAATGTTTTTACGAAACTTCCATCGGCTGCATTGTATTGATTCAACTTCATTTCATTCTGATCGCGGTTTACAATGGCAACAAGAATGAATTTATCGTCGGGCGACCACACAACATTGGTAAGGTATTGATCGGCGGGTTCACCGGTTTGTAAATAAATGGTATTGCCCGAATCGACTTTATAAACTCCCACTTTGACGTGATGACTGGTTTGGCCGGCCATGGGATAAGCAATTGGTTTTGATTCGGCGGGTTTTGATTCGAGCGACACCAAAGGATAACGCGTAACCATTGATTCGTCGAGACGATAAAAAGCCAAATATTTCCCGGTATTACTCCAAAACGTGCCTTTTGAAATTCCGAATTCATTGCGATGTACCGATTGTCCGAATTTAATACCCGGCGAATCGTTCTGATTGACCTGCGATACATAATTTCCAACATTCAGAAATAAATCATCCCCAACGGTGTAGGCCAACGAATTGTAATCGGGAGAATAATCAATATTCTCTGAGTTTTCGGCTAGTTTAAAGGTACGCTGTACCGACTTGGTTTTGAAATCGAAAAACGTGATTTCTTCGCCTTGTTTATACAAAACACGATCGTTCTCAATAAGCTTGAGCGCGGGCATTCGCTTAGGTTTACCGGGCAAATCGGACGCTTTAAATAGTGAATCAATTTGCTTGTTTTGTAAATCGCTACGAATCAACGTCTCATTTTCTACCCAACAAAACGATGTTGTACCGGGAATCCACTGCAGTTGTTTTAGGGTTTTCGGATTCAAATCGGTTTTTCTAAAAACGTCTTCAATGGTTACCTGCGCATGCGCTGCAATACAAACAAATACAAATAAATAAAGAAAGATTTTTTTCATAGTGGATACTTCATTAAAGTGTAGATTTCTGG
>JBKCFX010000435.1:0-3883 GCA_046303595.1 Bacteroidia bacterium | reverse complement strand
TGCCGAAGGAAAAATGCCGAAGGATTCTTTGAGCAAGAAAAAAATTGCCTTCCTCGAGGATCCAAAACGCAAAGCAAGCATTTTGACAGTACTTCTAAAGCCCGACAAAGACGCGAAATACAAAAATATAGTGGACGCGCTCGATGAGATGGCGATTTGTAACATTGGAATTTATGCACTGCTTGAAGCTAATCCAATTGAGGATCAGATGATAGCCAATGCCCAGTCGTATAACTAACCTTAAAACGCACGATCATGGCTGAGATGTTAAAAATCAAAGAGTTCGACGAGATCGTCTTTGAACAAAGAAACAGAGAGTACGGTGCCTACGAATTGCGGAAAATGTATAACCGCAGAATGAACATCGCCTTCGGAATTTCCGTTGCGGTATTTCTTCTCGCAGTGAGCATTCCGACAATTATTGACAAATTAAGCGAGCTAACCAAGGAGAATTTGAAGAACCAAGAAGTGGATCTTAAACTTGCCGATCCGCCGCCGCTCGATAAAGACGAACCACCACCACCGCCGCCGCCGCCAGATCCACCACCACCGGTGCAGGAAACCATTAAGTTTACGCCTCCTGTAATTGTGGAAGAAGTGAAGGAGGAAGATATTCCACCACCACAGGAACAGGCGAACGAAACAACCGTTGACACGAAAACACAGGAAGGGACAAATGAAATTATTGATTTGCCCGATGAAGGTGGAGGTGAAGACGAAGCAGGTTTGGGTAACCAAGAGATTTTTACCGTGGTAGAGAAAATGCCCGAATTTGAAGGCGGTGAAGACAAGCTTCGTGAATTTCTCTCCAAAAACATCAAGTACCCTGCAATGGCCCGCGAAAACGGAATTTCGGGAACGGTTTATATCACATTCGTTGTAGAAGGTGACGGAAAAATTACCGATGTAAAATCGTTGCGCGGATTAGGAGGAGGATTAACCGAAGAAGCTGTTCGCGTAGTGAAAATGATGCCCAACTGGACAGCAGGTAAGCAAAACGGAAAGCCTGTTCGCGTTCAGTTTACATTACCGGTAAAGTTCACATTGCGTTAAGCACAGGTGTTACGAAAAATTATTCAAACGATAAGTCTGCTTGTTGTAGGTCTTTACTTCATCGCAGGCTTATCGCTTTTATTGACTGATTTCAATCAACATTTAATTAGCGGAAGTTTACGAACTATGTCGGGCATTTTGTGTTTGGTGTATGGAACCTATCGTGTTGCACGCCTAAGGTCTAAAATGCAATCAGATCGCGAAGAACAATGAAACATATCGTAGCGGCATTTTCAATTTTACTTTTATGCTCGTGTGGCGGTGGCTCAGCTTCAAAAATCGAAGAAACTACCACACGGGGATCGATTTATATTGCATCCGATGAATCGTATAAACCACTTATTGATGCAGAGCTTTTCGTTTTTGAATCGAACTATAAATACGCCAAAGTAAAGCCCATCTACACCTCTGAAGGTGATGCGATGGATCTGCTAAAAAATGACTCGGTTCGATTGGTTATCATGAGCCGAAAATTAACCGATACCGAAAAGCAATTTTTCAAAGATAAACAGCGCATTCCGAAGGAGACGCATATCGCATTCGACGGCTTGGCATTCATTAGCAATCGCGAAAACAAGGACACAACGCTTAGCTTCGCCGAAGTACAAAATTTATTTACCGGCAACATTAAAACCTGGGGTGGTTTGAGCAATGGCAAAGAGAACAGCGACAGTGTGCGCATAGTTTTCGATTCGCCCAAAAGTGGCAATGCACGCTATATAAAAGAGCAATTTAAACTCGGCGCATTGCCGGCAAACTGTTACGCTGCATCGAACAACGAAGCAGTGCTTGAGTACGTCGAGAAAAATAAAAATGCGATAGGTATCATCAGTTCGGGTTTAATTGCCGACGCCGATGACTCATTATCACAATCGTTTGTAAAGCGCGTGAAGGTACTGGGCATTTCGGCAAAAACAGACCCACAGGGATTAAAAGGATTTGTGCAGCCTTATCAGGAATATATTTCAGACGGAAGCTATCCGTTCAAACGCGACATTTATATCGTGAATTGCGAAATTGGCACACGTCTTGGAACGGGCTTTTCGTCGTTTGTGGCCAGTGATAAAGGCCAACGCATCATTTTAAAATCAGGACTTTTGCCGGCGGTGATGCCGGTTCGTTTTATCGAAGTATCGAATGAATTTTAGCAGCAATAATACAAACACCATGAACCGTATTTTTTTCTCAGCAATGGTTGCAGCTTGTAGCATAACAGTGCAGGCACAGACCCTCAACGAAGCCAAAGTATTAACCCTAAACGAACAACACGAAGCCGCATCATCCATGTTTTTACAACTGGTTGCCAAGTTCCCGATGAAGGGCGATTACTGGTATTATTTCGGCGAGAATCTTTTACATGCTGAGAATATAGATTCTGCTCAAACCTTGTTCACACGTGGTGTTCAAGAAGAGCCATCAAATCCGCTCAACTACATTGGATTAGGAAAAATTTATAAAAGCAGTGGACAGCAAACAGATGCAACAGCTGCCTTTACAAAAGCACTCGGCCTTGGAGCCGATAAAAATGCCGAAGTGATGATCCGAATCGCTGAAGCACATATTACAATGGATCCGAAAAACTTAGCGGAAGCATTTAAATTGTTGCAGGCGGCAGAGAAGCTTCAGCCTAAAAATCCTGAAATCCAGATTTTGCAGGGCGATGCATTTCTCGAAAACAACGACGGTACATCGGCGATTAAATACTACGAAAAAGCTAAGGCGTTGGATTCAAAGTCGCCGGCTGCTGCATTGCGTTTAGGTCAACTTTGGGTACGCGCACGAAATTATCAGGGCAAAGATGGCGATAAAGGCGCATTGGAGTATTACCGCGAGGCGATTGAATTGAGTCCGAATTTCGCACCGGCTTACCGCGAATTGGGCGACTTGTATGCATTGGCGCAACGTTTTGATGATGCGAAAGAAAATTATTCAAAATACCTTCAGCTTTCGAAGGGTAACTTAACGGCCAAGCGTCGCTATGCTGCTTTCATGTACAAAACAAAAGATTACAAAGGCGCCTTGCAACAACTCGAAGAAATTGCGGCTGTAGATACGGGGTATAACATCAACAACCGTTTGGCTGCTTACTGTTATTTTGAAACAAAGGTTTACGACAAAGGATTGACTTCGATTGAGAAGTTCTTTGCGAAACAACCCGAAAACAAACTGCTTTCGTCGGATTTCGAATATTACGGCAAATTGCTTTCTGCTTCTGGAAAAGATTCGCTTGCCATTGTGAAACTTTCGGAGGCCATTGCAAAAGATAGCAGCAATGCCGATTTGTATTCCGACATCGCTGCAATTTATGCCAAACAGAAAAAACATCCGGAGGCCATAGCGATGTACCAAAAGAAATTGGACATGGGCAAAGGCATTACAAACGATTATTTCCGCATGGGGCAATCGTTGTTTCAAACTCAGCAGTATGGAAAAGCCGATACCGCTTTTTCGAAGGTAACAGAAGCACAGCCCAAGTTAATGACCGGCCATGTTTGGCGTGCCAAGTCGAACGCCAACCTTGATCCGGATTCCAAGTTGGGACTCGCAAAACCATTCTATGAAAAGGTTGTGGAATTGGGCGAAGTCGATTCTACATCGAAAGTAAAATACAAGAAGGAACTTACTGAAGCTTACCGTTACTTGGGTGCATATTATTTCCTGGTTGCTGCTGATAAGAATACAGCGATTGGATTCTGGGAAAAAGTGCTAGCCATTGTGCCCGACGACAAACAGGCAAAACAGGTATTAGACGACCTGAAGAAGAAGTAAGCAGAATCGTTACAAATATTTTATTTGAAATCCTTATTTCTAGGATTTCATGTTAGTAAAC
>JBKCFX010000434.1:0-4909 GCA_046303595.1 Bacteroidia bacterium | reverse complement strand
GGGCCGGAACAACATCGGGCGCCTGGGCGCATTATAACGGCGATGCCTCGCTTGATTGTCCTTATGGGAAGCTTTACAACTTTTATGCGTGCAGCGATGCGCGGCAATTATGTCCAACAGGGTGGCATGTGCCCACTGACGGCGAATGGAGTGCATTAATCAATCTGTTCGATCCAAACGCACAAGGCGGTATTAACTGGTCGAACTTTGCAGGCGGTCCACTTAAAAGCACCGGTACAATACAGGCGGGCACGGGTTTATGGAATGGCCCGAATACAGGAGCAACCAATGCGAGCGGATTTTCGGCTCTGCCCGGAGGTTTTATTACAATAATGGGCGCTTCGAATAACTCGGCAATTAATGGGTACTATTGGACTTCGAGCGAAGTGAACAGCACCACCGGATATGCGCGTTCGTTTTATCACGACCCGGGCTCGGTAATTCAAACAGCAAACTTCGGTAAACGCAGCGGCATGTCGATTCGCTGCATCAGAGATTAACCAACTCAAATATTAACCTCTTTACATCCAGAGTTATGCGTCTCATTATCGTATTTTTTGCATTTATATGTAGTTCGTTCCTCGCCGCGCAGGTTCCCGGCCTTATGCCGTATCAGGCTGTGGCCCGCGATGCATCGGGTCAAATTCTCGCCAACACTGCAACCACGGCGCGGTTTAAACTGCGCGAACTTACGGCATCGGGCGCTGTTATTTGGACCGAAGATCAAGCCATTTTAACCAATACAAACGGTTTATTTACAGCTCAATTGGGTGCAATAAATTCGCTGCAGAACATTAATTGGGCGCAAGACGGAGTGTATTTACAGGTCGAAGTTTTGGAGGGTGGAACCTACATTGATCAGGGAACAAAGCAATTGCTCAGCGTGCCGTATGCGAAGGTTGCAGGAAGCATTAAGCTCAATGTTAGTGCTACGGGCGATACGCTGGTGATTGGCAATGGCGACCCGCTTATCATTCCCGGACTAAGTGCAGCCAATCCGCCTCCGGTTTCCGGTTTACCCCACACGTGCGGACTTCCCGGTGTGCATAACGAAGCGGTTACCTATGGTACCGTTACCGACATCGACGGCAATGTGTACAAAACCATTACCATTAACGGAAGAGAGTGGATGGCAGAGAACCTCAATGTTGGGCGGTTTCGGAACGGCGATCAGGTGTTTATTACAGCAGAAAATGATCTTTGGGCAGGGACCATCTTAACGCCTTTGAGCTGTTACTACCAAAACGAAATTGCCAATGCATGCCCTTATGGTCGCATTTATAATTTTTATGCCGTAACCGACAGCCGCGGACTATGTCCTACGGGCTGGCACGTGCCCGACAACTACGAATGGTCGTTGATCGATGATGCCCTGGGCGGCAGTTCGGTTTCGGGAGGTAACATGAAAACCGAGGGCACCGTCGAAGCAGGAAATGGCCTGTGGTATGCCCCAAATACCGGAGCAACAAATCTTAGTGGATTTTCTGCGGTGCCCGGCGGATACCGCTCACAATATGGAGTCTTTACGCAAAAGGGATATGGAGCGTACTATTGGTCGGGGCAATCGGCCGGGTCTAATGATGGCTGGTTTCATCAATTTCTTTACAACAGCAGCGGGCCTTCCGGTAATATTTTTGACGGGCGATTTGGCACTTCAGTAAGGTGTATTCGGGATTTGTAAGGAACGTTAATAGTGTTAAGTTGAAAGTATTAAGAGAGGGAAACGGCTGAAAATACCTCACGGCGAATGCAGTAATGATTTAAAATGCCTCTGCTTTTAATCTGATGAGGCGTGTATTTGCCGTACGTTATTTTTATAGGAATGCCCTTATGGGATTTTTTATCGGATAAATTTCACAAATAAACACATACATGAACATAGCCATTATCGGAACCGGCAATGTAGGTGGAGCTTTAGCCACCGGCTGGTCAAAAAAAGGACATACCATTCGTCTCGGCGTGCGCGATACATCCAATTTCAAGGGGAAGGAGTTATTAACTCACGCCAATATATCGGCCTGCAGTATTCTCGAAGCGGTTCAACAATCGGAGGTTATAGTGCTGGCAACGCCCGCCCTGATGGCCTTGGAAGTGGCCGTAAGTTTGGGCAATACGCAGGGTAAAATCATCATCGATACCATGAACATCGTTATGGGCCGCGGACCGGTGGGCTTTAATAATACGGCCGATGCCATTCTGGCCAATACCCAAACCCGCGATGTGGTAAAGTGTTTTAACACCACCGGGTTTAACAACATGGCCAATCCCAATTATGGAGGGCAGGCTATCGATGCTTTTGTAGCGGGCGATAGTGCAGAAGGCAAAAGAGTTGCCGCTCTACTAGCTAACGATTTGGGCTTTGGGGCTTGTTATGATATTGGCGGTAACGATTGTTTTGAACTGATGGAAAAATTCGCGTTTTTTTGGATTAATCTCGCCATGTTTCAAGGCCAAGGCCGCGAAATTGGATTTAAGCTGCTAAAGCGGTAAAAGAGTATAACTTACCGTCAACTATTGTTCTACGAAGTCTGCAAGTCTGAATTAACGAATCGGGAAACTAACTTTAAGGTTTTCCCAACTCAAGGTAATCTCGCCCTCATCACCGCTGGCCTTTACATCGAATTTCAGTCGTTCGTTAAACTCCGAAGATTTTCCGGGTTTAACTTCCGCGATACGCAAAGCATCTTTCGATTCGTCGTATTTGTAGGCGCCCCACTGGTCGGCTACTGTATTGAAAATAATTGTCCAATTCTGTTCGCCGGGTATGGTAAACAAGGCGTATTTTCCGGCCCGAAGCATTTTTCCGGCAACCTTACAATCGCGACTTAGTTCGATTGTAGTAGCCTCGTTTGCACCAGTGCGCCAAATTTTACCATACGGAACAAGTTCTCCCCAAACAGTGCGGCCTTTTACGCCGGGTTGCGAATAATTAATTTTCACCTTCAGATCTCCAATAGTAGCGCTTGCTTCAGCCGGAGGGCTTGGGCGGTCGTCTTTCTTGGCTGCTGATGCTTTCTTATTGGCAGGCTGAGCATTTGCATTATTTGAAATTGTTGTACAGATAACAAAAACTAGGGCTGCAAGCAATGCGAATCTGATGCTTTTCATGGGTAGAAAAATTAGAATGGTAAATATAGTTTTTTCAATTAAAATCGTGCCAGGGGTTGCGAATTTCTGCGAGCATGCACCGAACCGATCCCCCACCAAAGGTTTCGATGGTAGGAATTGAGATGGGCGTAATAAATCCGGCCTGCTGCAATGCCAAAAGTTGTGATTCGGTTAAAACTTCAAGTGCTCGCGAGGAAATTACAATTAGCAGTTCGTCGAGTGAGTTTCTCAATTCCAACACATTGCCGGCAAAGGCATTTACCTGCTCACGCGAAATTTCAATCAACGTTCGTCCATCATAAGCAAGTTTGCTCTTTACCTTTTCGCGCTCCTCGTTGGGAATACTTTCTGAGCATAGGATTGCATACCGGGTGCCGATGCTTAAAATTACGTTGGTGTGATAATATGGATTTCCGCGCGAATCGAGTGCATCGAATAGTACCGGTTCAAAGCCAAGCAGTTCTGCAATCTTGCGGGCAAGGTTTTCGTTAGTGCGTGATGAACGCGAGGCAAAAACACGCTTGGTAAGGTAGTCGAAGATCAGGCTGCCTGTTCCTTCCAAAAAAACGCCATTTTCCGATGCATCCGAAATATCTACAATCTCCTTTGCGGGCACAATTTGATCGAGGTACGCGCACACGGCATCATGCTTCTCAATTCGCCTGTTGGGTGCTTCCATGGCATAATACACCCGAATTCCATTGTCGTGCAAACCAAGCCAGTTGTTCGGAAAAATTGCATCGGGCTTATTGGGAGGCGCTGTATCTTGATACACATAAACCTGAACACCTTCGTTGCGAAGAGCAAATACCAATTCGTCGAATTCTGCCAATACAATTTCCAGTTCGGGTGTTGCACCTTTCTGCTGAAAAGCATTTGAAGCTGCAGTTTCAGGATTGCTGTAAAAGACAGCAGGCCGTACCATGAAAACAGAACTTACAGCTTGATGCATAGCTTATGGTTCGAGAATGAGCGGAGCTTTGGATTGCGATTTAATCTGATTTTTATCGACCATAAGCTGCGGCCTGAAGGTATTGGAATTAAAGAGTTTGAATTGGTCGCTGTAATGTGGCGCCATGAAATAACCCGATTGACCGGTTGGCAGCACGCTGTAACTTTTACTGAGATCTGAAAAATCGACAATTCGCCGCATCGATGGACCGAACGTAACTTTGTACCGGCCGCTGGAATCGATTTCAAAACCGGTATTGTTAATCACTTCATTTCCGCCGGGCACAGGCTCCGGACCCACATTCATGAGCCAATCGAACGGAATCTGTTTACCCATAGGATGTTTGTGTTCAAGTGTATGCAGTGAACCCCAGCGCCAGGCAGAAACATCCTTTCCAAGCAGTGCGTTCAAATCGTCGATGGTTTTTTTCCAAGCACGATTAACGATTACCGGACGAATCTCTTTTTCGCGGGTGAATGGATTTTCCCACCAGATATTCTCATAACTCCTTAAAAAACTCGGATAGGCCGTTTTCATTGCGTGGGTATTCATGAAACTTCTGAAATTGGCCTCTCCCATTTGATCGGCAAGTGCTTCGTGTAAAATATTATAAACCCAACGGTAGTAAATTACAGGCCCAACCGATTCCAAACCATGCTCTCCTTCCCAACTTGAGAGTCGGTTTGCCTGCTCTGTAGAAAGTGCATCGGAATTCAATTGTTTCAAAATATCAAGTAACATCTTCGCTGTTTCGGCATATACATCACTTTTGCCCAGCACGATAAGCTGCTTTGACGATTCAACATCCCAATCGTTCTTTTCGCGCAGACGCTTCTCGATGCTTAAGGC
>JBKCFX010000433.1:0-4888 GCA_046303595.1 Bacteroidia bacterium | reverse complement strand
CAAATCTGGTGGGACGATTCTGTGAAGCGCATCAATACCGATGGAAGGGGCGAATTACTCGGTTCGTTTGCCGCGGGCGATAAGGTATTTACCTTAATGCAGAGCGGGTATTACCGCATTTATCCGGCCGATCCTGCACTGCACTTTGAGGAAGACTTGATTCACATTGAAAAATTTAGACCTGCACAGCCCATCTCGGTTGTGTATTTCGACGGTGAATCTAAGGAACACATGGTCAAGCGCTTTATACCCGAATTGAGCGACCGAAAGGTCCTATTTATTTCAGAAGCCGAAGGTTCTGCGCTGCTTGTTGCCAGTACAGATACCTTTCCGCGCATTCAGGTCGAATTCCCGAAAATGGGTAAGGTAGATCGTTCTGCTCAAGAGATTGATCTTGAGTCATTTATTGGAGTAAAAGGTTTGAAAGCCAAGGGTAAGAAACTGGCAAATCATCCACCTAAGAAAATTTTGGTTTTGGAATCATTGCCTGAACCCGAAATTGAAGTAAAGGATATCGAAAATTCACAAGAGAGTGGGGGAGTAGAGGGGGCGCCAAACATTGTAGCCGATTTGGAGGATGATGATCCTCAAATGCGGCTTTTCGATTCTACAGATGAATGAAACGCTTGAACATCGCGATACGTTATGCAATATATGAGCTCTATGAAATTAGCATTATTTAGTTTATTTACAGGATGCTGCACACATCTGTTTGGGCAAACATACATCAACGAAACTGCACGATGGGAACAATACACTTCCTATTATCAGTCTTTTCAAAGCAATAATTATTGTTCAATCACCTACTTTATTTCAGGTGATACCATTGCAAATGGCACTTTCTACTATCGACTGATGCGAGCAGCAGATTGTACATACATTAACCCGAATCTCGATTCGCTTGGCAATTCGTTCATCGATACAAGCACCTACAACGACACAGTTTTTAGCCGGTATATTCGGGATGCAAACCAGACAATTTATACATACGATGCAGAAACGAATACAGAAACATGGGTGTATCGCTTTAATATTATTGAGCCAATATTAATTGATTCCGTAATTTCTGAAGTAAATGGATGCGGGACATACCCTGAAATTTTAGCACACGATACGGTATGCATTGGCAATATTCCACGCAAAAGGTGGAGTCTAACACAGGGAGTAGGAGCCGTTCAATCCTTCATCGAAGGTGTTGGCCCGGGATCAGGCCTTTTCGGGAATATCTGCAATACGTTTTGTCCGGAATGCAGTGCAGGCCTGACGCGTTTTATGTTAAACGGCGATACCTTGTACAATGGTTCGTGCACCTCTACGGCTGGTTTGCCGGCTATGTATTCGGGCCTGAGCAACATTGCTGTAGATATTCAGCCCGGCAGTTTTACAATTCATTCCGTTTCTGACGTAGAAGTATCGCTGTTTTCGCTCGATGGTCGAAATGTCTTTAAATCTAATTATCAAGGCAATGGAACTATTTACTTAAATGAATTTCGACCTGGCATTTACCTATACCGAATTCAAAGCAAGGATGCGATGCAGGCCGGAAAGTTCATGCATGCCAATTAGGGCGCGTACTGCATTGGTTTACTAGAGTATACGCGGTTCAACTTCATCAGAAGAAAGGATTAGAAGGCATAGCTTCATTGTGTATTTAGTACACTTTCTTATCTTGCGCAGATGAACAAGTCTACACAACGTCTCAGTTTTTGGCAGATCTGGAACATGAGTTTCGGATTTTTAGGAATCCAATTTGGTTTTGCACTTCAGGGTGGTTTTATGTCGCGCATTTTTCAGGCATTGGGTGCCGAAGAAAAAGATATTCCTATGCTTTGGATTGCTGCGCCGCTCACCGGATTAATTGTTCAGCCCATTATCGGGTATTTGAGCGACCGAACTTGGCATCCAAAGTTAGGTCGACGGAAGCCCTATTTCCTTATCGGTGCAATTTTAAGCTCGCTCGCACTTATCTTTGTTCCATATTCGCCCGAATTGTGGATAGCCGCAGGGTTTTTATGGGTAATGGATGCTTCTATAAACATCTCGATGGAACCATTTCGCGCATTGGTCGCCGATAAGCTTCCAGACAGCCAGCGTTCATACGGTTTTGTAGTGCAAACGCTTATAATTGGTATTGGAACGTGGGTGGCGAGCAATCTACCTTGGTTTTTGAGTTTCCTTGGAATTTCTAACCAGGCAGGTGTAGGGGAGGTGCCGCCATCTGTAAAATGGGGATTTTTTATTGGTGCCCTTGTGTTTCTAGGGTCTATATTGTGGACGATTTTTACAACACAGGAAGATGCTCCTTCCGATATGGCAGCATTTGAAGAAGAAAAAAACGCATCGAAAGGTTTTTGGAACGGGATGCTGGATATTGGGCGTAACATTTCGCACATGCCAACGGTAATGTGGAAATTGGGAATCGTGCAGTTTTTTAGTTGGTTTGCGTTTTTTACGATGTGGTCGTTTGCTGTACCTGCGCTAACGGGTCATGTTTATCAAACACCGATGCCTTTGGCCGATGATCCGCTTTATCAGCTAAAAAACGAGGCCTATAACAATTCTGCCAACCTTGTTGGGAGTTCAATGGGCATGTATGGATTGAGTTCGATGGCCTTTGCGCTTATACTTACATTTATAACAGCAAAACGCAATATAAACCGGCGTTTCATTCATTTTATATCATTGTTAGCAGGTGGCTTGGGCTTTTTATTATTGCACTTTGCGAATAAGGACTATGCCCAAATCCTAAATCTGAGTTTCGGCTTAATTGGCTTATCGTGGGGAAGTATTTTATCGATGCCATATGCCATACTCTCGAGTTCAGTGAAGCCCGAAAAAATGGGTGTTTCGATGGGTATATTCAATATGTTTATTGTTATTCCGCAAATAGTAGCTGCGCTCGGCGGAATAAACTGGGCATATAAGACATTTCTAGGCGAAGAGTTAATATTCACCATGGTGTTGGCTGGATTGAGTTTAATCATTGGTGCCGCATCGTGTTTCTTATTACCGAAACAAGCAACCGAATAATCCGGTTTGCCATCAGATTCTTCTTGATAGCGGTTTCGCAATTCGGAAATTTCCTTTTGTCCATTGTTTGTGATTAGCCTATAGAGCCATTTCTTTAATGTATTCATTTTATGAATAAAACGATTAATTCCTCGCATTCATTAATCCTATAATTAATATTATGTTAAATATAATTATTCAAATAAAGGGGACTATATTATCCCCTTCCTATTTCTTAGTGCATTCAACTTATTGCTGCATCTCTTTCTTGATCGCCTCAAACTTATCGGTCAAATTCAAACGAACGTACAATTGCTTCAAAGCACGCATAATATCCATGCGATCGGCCGAACCAACTTGGGTTAATTCCTTAGCCTTCTCAAGATTTTCCAAAGCCAATTGCAATTGCGCATCAGCTGCTTTTATGCCTGCCTCGTATTTCTTGTTATCTTTTTCATTGTTGGCAGCGTCTTGCAATTCCTTACCCTTGTTGTTGTAATAAGCGCCCAAATTGTAATAGGCCTGCCATGCTTCCGGCTTAATTTCAATTGCTTTCTTATACGCAGCAATCGCCTCTTCCATGCGACCTAAACTCTCATAGGTAGAGCCGGCAGCAAGATACAAGGTGTGATTTGTTGGATCGTTTTCGATTGCAAGTTTCAACAATTGTTCTGCTTCTGCATTCCTTTGTTGGCGAAACAAATGGTTTAACTTCTCGGTTAAAAGTGCCTGATTTTTAGGAAATTTGACTCTTCCTTCATCAAGTTTCGCAATCCCTTGCGCGGTATCGCCTTTGGCTAAAAATGCTTTATACACCTGTGCATACATGCTTCCACTTGTATCCTGATCCAGCATCATGCTGTAATATTGAATGGCCTTGTCGTAATTGCCCGCATTCATCGCAGCTACGGCTGTGTTTTGAATTCCGTCTTTATCTGCCGCTCCCGCTTTGGAAGAAAGGGTAACAACGCGCTCAAAATAATCGGTCGATTTATTGAACTCCTTTGCATTGAATGCCATGATGCCTAAATTCTTATAAGCAATCAGGGCCTTCTGGTAACAATCTGCAGCATTCTCATACTTTGCATCCAGTTCAAAGGCTTTCTGATAAGATTCTGCAGCTATGAGTAGCGGCTCCCCGCCTGCTTCTTTTACCAATACATCGTTTTTACTCTCTTGAATTGCCAGGTAAATATTTCCACGAACCCACCATGTTTTGGGTTTTCCTTGTGTACTTTCTGCGCCAATTGCTTCTTCGATAAATCCACGTCCCTTCTGCAAACTTTCGATATCGCTTTTGTCTTTCTGGTAATAACCAAGCGCATTGATTGCACTTACCACTTTGGCTTGCTGAGCCTGAAGCGCTCCAGCAAAAAGCAGAGCTGCTGCAATTAATCTGTATTTCATAGCTGTATACTTCTCTTGATGTTTTATGGTTTATTCGATTTCTGGTGTAGGTTCATCGCTAACGTTGCCCTCCCCTGCACTATTGTCTGTTTCGGTTGAGCCATCCAGCAGTTCTTCATCCATTTCCTCTTCCTTTTCGACACTGCATACGGCCGCAATCTCTTGATTTCCTTTGAGATTTATCAAGCGAACGCCTTGTGTGGCGCGCCCTTGAACACGTAAATCTTCGATTGGTGTGCGAATGGTAATGCCGCTTCGGGTAATGATCATGAGGTCTTCTTCGTCCTTCACACCCAAAATAGCAATCAGATTACCTGTTTTCTCGGTAATATTGATGGTCTTCACCCCTTTTCCACCCCGGTTAGTAATGCGGTATTCCTCAATTTCAGAGCGCTTTCCATAGCCGCGTTCCGAAACAACCATTACCTGCATGCTGGTGTTTTCGGCGCAAACCATCCCCACAACTTCATCT
>JBKCFX010000432.1:0-3031 GCA_046303595.1 Bacteroidia bacterium | reverse complement strand
GTGGTGCAGCTTTCGAAAAAACCAAATCCTCAACAGAACCTGCATATTCAGAATTCGGGTAGGTATTGAGAAATGCAATGAGTGCATCCAATGTGCCGACAGCAACAGTTTCAGTATAAAGCGCAAAGTCGAGTTTTTTTTGGACTTTTTCGCGCAGGTGCGATTGCGGATAACGTTCAATAAACGCTGCAAAAGCCTTGCTGTTGTTTAGTTTTGAAGCATCTGAAAATGCCGCGCTATCGCGCAGTAAAATGGCCTTCAAGCGATGCGGACTGTCTGGAAAGTTTTGAATATACCGGCTTAGGGATTCGGGCTGTGTTCCATTTAGCGCATCGGTAAATGCACCGCTAAAAATGGAGTCGGCAAGTAGAACCAGTTTCTTCTCATTAAAGCCTTTTGCATACATTTTTAAGCGCTTTTTTTCGGGCAATTCGCTAAAAGCGATGCAGGCCAGATTGATGCGTTTATAGGCTGAGTCGTACGAATGAAAGTGATTGAGTTTGTCGAAATGAACCTTAGCCAATCCATAGTTTGATAGGACAGGATTTTTGTTTAATGAAGCGATGAAACATTTTCTTGCACGAAAAAAATCAAATTCTTCAAGCGCTTTAAAGCCTGTGGAAACTTGCGAAAACAAGTTGCCCGATGCGAATATCAGGCAAAAGCATACCACAAGGATTATCCTGTTTGAAAGGCTGTTCATAGGGTTGTAAAATTAGGCAAAAGGGATACGCATTAGCGTCCTAATATAATTAAAACAATTTCAATTGGTTAGGATTTTGTTCTTTGAAATCTTGTAGTAAAGTGTCTTCAAACAGTTGATTTAATGGGGTTTTATTCAAAAGAGTAATGCTCAATATTTGCAGAATTTCGTAATGTGTGTGAGTCAATTTCATTTTTTGTTTGACGATTGCGACAGTAAGAAATGTGATTAGTGCGCAATAGACCTGGACCTTAACCGCATTTTCCGAATAGCCCCAAAATGATTTGACCTTGAGGTGTTGTTTAATCCATTTAAAAAACAATTCAATTTTCCACCGGTGCTTGTATAAATTGGCTATCTGCAGAGAACTAAGTTCAAAATTATTTGTGATAAAAACGAACTGTTTCTGGGTTTCTTCATCAAAATATTTGATGCGCCTGAATTTTTCAGCGTATTCCTTGCTTGCATAAAAGTTAGCCAGTTTTATTGTTTGGTCGCATCTTACACCAGTTGATTTAACCACTTTTGAAGAACAGACTCTTTTGAACTTCATATTGGTTTTTCCACGCGTAACGAAGTATGCCTTGTTTTCATGGATGTTGTATAATCGCGCCCAATCTATGAATGCTCTATCCATTATGTAAAATCCGCCTGGCTCATACAAAATCCTGTCAAGAATATTAACTTCATGAACTTTTCCATCGGTGATATGCATATAGCAAGGGATCTCTGTTTTTATGTCTAAAATGGTGTGTAACCGTATGGCCCCTTTGCACTTCCGAAATCTAGCCCACCAGAAAAGACTCAGACATAAATCAATTGTGGTAGTATTACACCGAGCTATCAGATAAATAATCCAATTCTGTGTTGGTTGATGCTCCAATCCTTGCCTGAGCGATTAAAATAGCAGCAAAATCTGCAAATATCCTCCAGTCACGATGCTCATTAGCATAGGCAAGATTAGATTTAGAGATACTATTGCCAATGCCGAGATGATACCACTTGTTCCGCTGGGTCTTCAAGCAGAGCAGCAAATCACTTAGGCTGTCTCTATTACTCAATTGGCCGAACATCATGCAGAGCATTTGATGCCAACAAGTAAATTGCTTCACTTTGTAATTGCCACCATAGCGGTCAACACATTTTATGAAATCATTTGCATCCAAGAAGGAGACTATTTGGGAAAAAACATACTTACCAGAGTTCATGCATCCAATTTATCAGTAAGTAAATTGAAATCGTTTGAACCCTAATTCCCCCTAAATTACTTTACTATCAATACTTTCAAAGAACTGTAAAATTCGTCTTTAGGATGCTAATGAGGGATACGTTAAGGTGACATTTGGGTTTTTCAGTAAACAATACCTGTTTTCGGTGAAAAATTATTGGCGTTTAGGGGGAGATCATCCGGTCAATTTATATACTTTTCGCAGCGAAAAAAAATAGCATGAAATCAATAATCCTCATCACGGTAGCGAAATCTATTGCTTTTGCTTTTTTTGTCAAATTCAGCTAAAAAAAAACGTCATAGTGCGCTTATGGAGAATGTTGTTGTATTTGGAGGAGGCTTGCATGCGAATGTGTGCATTGATATCATAGAGAAGGAGGCGAAATATAAGATTGTTGGCATTGTTGATTCAGTTGCAGATGTAGGAACGGAGCTATATGGGTATAAAGTGATTGGAAGGCAGGAGGAGATTGTTTCATTGCAATTGGAATATAGTTTTTCTGCCGGACTGATTGCAATAGGAGACAACTATTCGCGTTGTTACCTTCGCGATTTTATTGTTTCTAAACAACCCGATTTTCGATTTATCAATGCAATTCATCCAACTGCAATATTTGGTCGAAACGTAAAAGTTGGAATGGGAAATGTAATCATGGCGGGAGTGATTATAAATCCGGATTCAGAAATTGAAGACTTCTGCATACTCAATACCGGAGCACAGCTGGAGCACAATTGTTTTATGGAATCATTTTCGCACCTCTCTGCAGGTTCCGTAACCGGCGGCAAGGTAAAAATCGGTAGATTTTCAACCATAACGCTTAACGTAACGATTATCGACAGATTAACCATTGGTGAAAATACAGTTGTGGGTTCAGGATCAGTCGTCTTGAAGGATTTACCCGATAATGTTTTGGCTTACGGAAATCCTGCCAGAATAATTAGAACCCGCGAACCGGGAGAGAAGTTTCTTAAGTCGAGGTAAGCCTAATGTCGTCTAAAACCATTGAATGAAATGGCGTCTTTGCGTGTAATTAAATTTTTTAGTTTGGCATTGAATAGGTTTTTAATTCTTCTTTTTTTCAAAATTGACTAGGCTGAAT
>JBKCFX010000431.1:0-5666 GCA_046303595.1 Bacteroidia bacterium | reverse complement strand
GTGTATTATCAAGGAATGCCTGTAGAAGATGCAAGCGGATTCGGGGGCTTTAGCTTTTCGGGGTCGTATGCTTACAATATAGGCGTTGGATTTCAGGCCGATCCACACAATTTCGGCCGGGTATGGTTTCCGTGTTTCGACAATTTTGTAGAGCGCAGCACCTATACTTGCAGTGTAAAAATGCCCGAAAATTACCGTGCCTATTGTGGTGGAATGCTGGTGAGCAATGAAGTCGAAAGCGGGTTTCGAACGATGGTATGGGATCTCAATCAAGAAGTTCCATCTTATTTGGCTTCGGTTGCCGTGGCGCCTTATGCCGAGGTAAACGATACATTTAACAGCATCGTAAATCCATCGCTGCCGGTTGTCCTCGCTGCCTTGCCGGCCGATACTACTGCGCTGAAAAATGCATTTGTTAGCCTCGAGCCGATTTTCGAAGAGTTTGAATCCCATTTTGGCCCCTACCGCTGGGATCGCATTGGATATGTGCTCGTTCCATTCCAGGCCGGAGCAATGGAACACGCCACAAATATTGCCTTTATGCGCGATTTGGTTCCGTTTGGCGCTGCTTCAAATCAGCACATCATGGCGCACGAACTGGCGCATCACTGGTTTGGCGATTTAGCTACCTGCCTTACCGCATCCGAAATGTGGCTCAACGAAGGCTGGGCATCGTATACCGAAAGGCTTTTCGACGAATGGCTAATAAATCGTACAACATACGATGCTAACGTGCGCAGCAATCACAAGGAAATGCTTCAGTTTGCCCATGTACGCGATGGCGGTTACTGGCCTTTGAACAACGTACCGCATGCGTATACCTACAGCAACCATACCTATGAACTGCCTTCCGATAAAATCCACACACTGCGCAGCTACATGGGCGATTCGCTATTTTATGCAGGTTTACGACATTATTTGAACACACATCTTTTTACGCATGCCACATCAGAAGATCTGGAAAATGCATTGGAACAGGAAACAGGTCTCGATTTGAGCAGTTATTTCGACGACTGGATCGAAACACCGGGTTGGGCCGGCTTTGAAGTGGATTCGTTCCGTTATGAACCGGGTGAAGTGGGAATGGTGGAGGTTTTTTATAGCCAGAAATCGGCTGGTAATTCGCACACCTTCACGAATGTACCGTTCGAAGTTAGTCTGATGTTCAGTAACTTTAGTAGCATTGAATCTACAAAGCTTTTAAGTGGTCCGAACGGAAGTTTTATGGTCGAATGCGCCACAGAGCCCTTGTTTGTATTTCTGAATCGCAATGAAGGCATTTCGCAAGCGGTTACGGCCGATGAACGCATGCTGAAACTACCGGGTAATGTTGCACTCAGCAATGCATTATCAGAGATTTATGTTGAGGATGTAAGCGATTCGGCGTTTGTGCGTGCCGAACATTACTGGGTAGCGCCCGATCCATTCAAACAACCTTATGCGATGTATCGCTTATCGCCAAACCGCTATTGGAAATTTGATATACATCCCGAAGGAAATTTTAAGGCGCGACTTAAGATTAATTTCAATGGAAGAACGAATACAACCGATGCCGGATGGCTCGATAACATATTAATCACCGACGAATCGAAACTCGTGCTGCTTTACCGAAAAAACAATGCCGACGACTGGCAAGTTGTGAATGCAGAAGTAACAACATACGGTAATTTAACCGATAAATTTGGTAAAATAGAGCTTGATAGTTTGATGGCCGGAGAATATACACTGGCCGAGCAGGATAGCAGTTTGGGTTTGTTACCTCATAAACATAATGCGGTTGAGGAAGCTCTGTTACTGAATCCGAATCCTGCAACCGATTTCATTGATGTAAATTGTAGCGCAAATCAAGTAAAATCGCTTGAGTTAATTTCAGTTGACGGTAGGAGTCTGGGCTTTGTTTATCCCGCAAGCAATAAGTCTACAGTTCGCTTGCCTTTGAGTCATTTACGTTCAGGAATTTATGTTGTGAAAGCGATATTGCCATCCGGTAAAATAGTTTCATCTCGCTTCATTAAAAATTAGGTCGAAATAAAACGAAATGCAGGCGGATTCGATTCAGCGTTGGGCAACACAAAATTCTTTACTAATAAAAGGCGCGTTTTCCTGATTAGATGGGAACAGATTATTGCTTCTTGATGCGGCCTGGGTTAAATCATTTGGGTATTTTGATTGCCCATGGTGCCCGTTTGCCCATAAATTCCCAGAGTTTCAAGCGTCCGGTTTTGGGCTGCTCGCAGTTCTCAAGTTGCCTATGGTTTGAATTGCCCATGGTTTGAATTGCCCATGGTTTTAATTTGCCCATGGTTTTAACCATGGGAAACTGAATATTCTCTGCAAACAGAAATGGTTTTAACCATTTCATCATATTTGTTAGAAGCGAAAATCCTTATTAATCTATTATTAGATGAAAGTTAAAGACTATCTCATAATTTTTAATATAGTTGCCCAGATAATTTTTAAATCGGTTGCCAAATTTTGTTCCGTAATATATTTCATGTTTAATTCTAATTTTTTAGGCATAATTTCTTCGGTGTATACTTTTTCAGGGTGTTCAGATTTTCCAAGTAATTCGTTTTCGTTTGAAAATTCGATGCTTGCATAATCTGTAATTCCGGGTTTTACATCAAGAACGCGAAGCTGATCACTGGTATACATGTCGACGTATTTTCGCACTTCGGGTCTTGGTCCTACCAGACTCATATCGCCAATTAACACATTGAATAGTTGAGGCAATTCATCCAGCTTGTATTTTCTTAAATAATAGCCCAATCTGGTAATGCGAGGATCTCTTCCACCAACTGTAAGTAAGCCTTTTTTATCGGAACCTGTGTACATGGTTCTGAATTTGAACAAACCAAAATCTATCCCTTTAAATCCTACACGGGTTTGGCGGTAAAATCCATTGCCCTGAGATTCACATTTAATTCCAATCCAGATCACAACAAAAAATGGAATTAACAGAATTATCCCGATGAGTGAAGCGATTATATCAAAAATGCGTTTCACTTCACTACCTGATTTATTGCATTAATTAATGCTGAAACGATCGTATTTATTTGATCATCGCTTAAATCTTCATAAACGGGTAAGGTAATTTCTCGGCTAAAATTATAGTAGGTAGTTGGATAATTTTTAATGTCATACCCTTTACTCTTGTAATAGGTCATCATTGGAACAGGAATAAAATGAACATTAACAGAAACATCCTGATCAAAAATTCGCTGAATAATTTCATCGCGCTGAGTTTCTGAAATGCCTTTGATCCTAATTGCATACAAATGATATGAACTTTCTCGATCTCTATCTTTTTGAACAGGCGTTTCAATCCGAGAATCGCTTGATAACAAAAGGTCGTATAACTTACAAATGGCTTTTCTTCGCGGTAAAATTTCTGATTCATAGCGCGATAATTCCACCAATCCAATAGCGGCCATAACATCGGTCATGTTGCATTTATAACCGGGTTCAATAATATCGTATTTCCAATTTCCTTTTTGCATTTTAGCAAGTGCATCTTTGTTTTGACCGTGTAGTGTTTTGATGCATAAAGATTTGTAAATTTCTTCATTGTTAAAAGGTGCTGGTAAATTCAGGGCAATTGCACCGCCTTCTGCAGTTGTGAGGTTTTTAACTGCATGAAAGGAAAAAACGCTAACATCAGTTAGGCTTCCTGTTTTACGGCCTCTGGCTGTTGCGCCAACGGAATGCGCGGCATCGGATAAAACAAGGATTCTTCCCAACATGTGTTGGACTTCATTTTGAGGGCTGAAAATCGATTTAATTGAATTGTCATTTACCAAATCATGTATTGTTTGATAATCGGCCGGCAATCCTGCAAAGTCAACCGGCATGATGACTTTGGTTCTTGAACTGATTAACTTTTTAAGGCTATTTGTGTTTATATTAAAATCATCAAGATTAACATCCGCGAAAATTACTTTCGCACCGCAATGCTCAACAACATTGGCTGTTGCAGAATATGTGTAAGCAGGTACAATTACTTCATCGCCTGGACCCACACCAAACCAACGGAGTATAATTTCCAAGCCTGCTGTAGCAGAATTTAAACAAAGTACGTTACTCGCACCACAATAAGCTGACAATTCTTTTTCGAACTTTTTTGTTCGTGGTCCTGTGGTTATCCATCCCGATTTTAAAGCGTCGACAACTTCATCTATAACGCGTTGATCAATATGAGGAGGCGAAAATGGTATCATGAGAATGAGTTAGGTCGCAATGATTCAAATTACACAATATCGTGCATCATTTTTCTGAATTGTCTAATTCTTCAAAAATAGAGTTATTGCTTTTGTAGTCGGGAACAAGCGATTTCATTTTTCTAACAATTGTTTCGTTCACCTGTGCTGAAAATGCATTAACCAAATCATCGATCATATGGCTCACAAGCTCATGATCGCGCTGTTGGATACTTGCTTTCATGATTTGAGGATGATGTGTTGGAAGCGTATTTTCGGCATCATTTAATAATTCTTCATAAAGCTTTTCTCCTGGACGAAGGCCGGTGTAAACAATTTCGATGTCCTTACCTACCGTTAATCCATAGAGTTTAATCATTTTTCTGACGAGGTCAACAATTTTAACAGACTTCCCCATGTCGAAAAGGAAAATTTCACCCCCCTCGCCAAACGCTCCGGCTTCGAGCACCAGTTGACAAGCCTCCGGAATTGTCATGAAATAGCGTGTTATTTCGGGATGGGTAACAGTGACCGGTCCGCCTCTTTCAATTTGTTTTTTAAATAATGGAATTACTGAACCATTGGAACCCAAAACATTTCCAAACCGCGTGGTAATGAAGCGGGTTCCGCAAGTTTTGTTTAAACTTTGAACATAAATTTCAGCAATTCGTTTTGAAGCACCCATTACATTTGTTGGCTTAACGGCTTTGTCAGTCGATATCATCACAAACCGATCTACTTTGAATTCGCATGCTAAGTCTGCTAAAACACGCGTGCCATGAACATTGGTAAGTAAGGCTTCAGAAGGATTATTTTCCATGAGTGGCACATGCTTGTATGCTGCAGCATGAAAGATTACATCCGGCCGAAATACATCGAAGATTCTCCTCATTCGCTCGTGTGATCGGATATCAGCGATAACAACTTCAAAATTGGCAACTTGTATTTCATCTGCCAACTCTCTTTCCAATTCGTATAGTGGGCTTTCGGCTTGATCGAGGAGTACTATCCGTCCGGGCTTAAACGGTAACATTTGCCGAACAATTTCACTGCCAATTGAACCGGCTGCACCCGTAACAAGTATGGTTTTCCCATTCAGACTTTGTTCGATTCCCTTGGTATCTAGTTGTATGGGTTCGCGTTCGAGTAAAAAATTGACATCAATTTTCTTTATCTGTTTGAAGCTTAATTCGCCATTGATCCATCGTTTTACCGGTGGTACACTGTAAATTCGGGTATTATTGCTTAAACACCAGTCGATTACATTTTGCTTTCGTGCAGTAACAATAGTTTCAGTAGCAAGAATGAGCAATTTAATATCCTGATTGTTTAGCATGTCTTTTAAGTCAGCTCCTGCTCGTATAAAAATTCCTTCGACTTTTTTCCCAATTTTATTTGGAGCATCATCGATGTAGTTTAAAACCTTATAACGTGCACCGGCATCACGTTCAATCGCGCGTTTTGCCAATA
>JBKCFX010000430.1:0-11707 GCA_046303595.1 Bacteroidia bacterium | reverse complement strand
GCATGATGCACTTCCTGTGTAATTGGTGCCGCCTGTGCCACCCAAATCGTTAAAGGTCCATCCGGTTGGCGGTGTTCCCGAGCTGCAATCCCAAGAAGTGGGAACGGTGGTTTGTGCAATCGCAGAAAGCTGAACTGCTGCAAGGAGTAAGGCTGTAAAAATGCGTTTCATGTACATTAAAGTTTTATGGTTTTGTGAGTCGATCGTGTTCCGCTACCCGAAACTTCAATCCAATAAATGCCCCCTGTTAATTGCTCAAGGCTGAGTGAATAATCAAGAACGTTCGGCAATTGAGTGTCTAAAATGAGCATTCCAACCGCATCGAAAATTCTAATTCTATTCATGGCTGATGTCGAACTCAGATTGAAAATGCTCTCGGAAGGATTGGGAAATAAGCGAACCTTGTTCGTTTTATTCGAATTTTCAAGCAGCGATGTAATCGTCGAGCCGTCTACATAAATACTATCAATATTTACATTGCCACCGCCATTGATGGTGTCGTTGCCCGAAAATTTATTGAAAAAGTTCAATCGCAGATAGCGTGTTTCGGGGTTTGTAATTGGGAATGATTTTTCAACGCATGAATCTATCGGCAATGATGCTTGTCCGCTAATTGAATCTATTACCGTCCAATTTTGACCATCGGTTGATTCTTCTATATGAAAACTGCCATTCCAAAAATCAGCCGTTCCAACCATTCCTTTAGCTAAGAAGTTAATGGATGTTGGTTGACTGGCTGTATGTATAATTAAATTCTCACTTTCAGATGCAAATCGCAGCGATGCTTGACCTTCACAGGCACTCGTCGGTGCATACAACGAATCTGTGCCTAAGTCCAACGTAAACCCCAATGGTGTGTTCCCTTCACAAGCATAAAATGCCGGAAGCTCCGCTTGCGCAAGGCTTTTTCCACTCGTTATGCTTAAAACTAAACTGAGTTGTAAAAGTAGTTTTCTCATTTCTTGATTAGTTGAATGGTGATTGGAAATTCATTTTCCTTCAAGTTCCCTGTTTTCTTTAACGTTAAAGGAGAAGTCGTAGGCTCACCGAATGTAAAGCGATGCAAAAGGAATCCAAACTTGCTTTCATTTTGTGCATCGGTAAAGGTAATCTCTTTATCGCGAATATCGAACTTTAAACTATCTGTTTTTGCATACACTTCGCTGGTGTCATTTAATGGATAGTTGAGATAAGCCCTGCACGTTGCAGTGTAGGCCTCATCGCAGGGTGCAAATTCGATTGTGTAGGGTAAATCAGGCAAATCAACAAACGTTGTGTCGGTAAGCCGAACCTCCGATATCTCCCAAACTCCTTTTAACGCATCGGCAGTTTCCTGCTCCTTTTTGCATGATCCAAGCAGAACAATCACTGCCCCCAAAAAAATACACGTGATACGCTCCATTATGCCTTTTAATTAAATGTATAAGAAACAGAGCCGAGCCAACGACGACCCATCAGGATATTGGGCAATGCCGCTTGGGCATTTTGCTGGCTGCCGTCTGTCGAAAAATTGGAGTCCTGTGCATCCGTAATTGCAAAGTGATCCAATACATTCATAACGGTTAAACGAAAGTCAATTTTGCCCTGTTTTAGCAACACACCATAGCCCAGATTTAGATCCAGAATGCCATAATCTGGCATACGCCATGCCTGACGTCCTATAATGGGATTGGGTATGCCGTTTCCGAGATACAAGCTGTAGGTTGATGGGTTGAAATTCGCATAATTGTTCGAGAAAAAGTTAAACTGCGGCTTGATGTAGAGGCGTTTAATCGGCTCAAAACGCAGGCTCGTCGAAAACGTGCTTTGCGCAGCATCTCCAACGCGAATTCCACGCGCATCAAAGGTAACCGAGTCGATAACATTTCCAGCCTGATCAAGTAAAAATGCGTTCGCCACTTTATTCCATTTCCAATCTCCGAGCGAAACCATGCCTTCCCACTGAATCTGCTCGGTGAATTTTACAATGAAGTCCAATTCAATACCCTTATGCAATGCGCCAAGCCCTGTTACATTCGTACTTACACTTTCTCCGTTTTCGTCGAGTAAGGTAGCCGAAATCGGACGATTCTCCCACAATGTGTAATACGCATTCAGGTTTGCACTAAAGGTTTTTGAGCGGAACGAGTATCCAAGCTCTAGCGACTTGATTATTTCGTTTTTAATATTTGTGCGCAATACATTTCCGGTAGTAAATACATTGGCCACAAGCGGTACACGTCCGAGATATCCTACGTTGAAGAACGCGTTCATTTGTTCGCTGATGTTGTAATTCATTCCACCTTTGGCCGTGAAGCCAGTGAAACGTACCCAGTCGGTTTGATTAATGCGCAGTCCGGGCGAACCCAAATGAACAAGTTCTCCCCCTGCCGTTGCAACGGTATCGCCAAAGCCCACTTCGTAGGTCGAATCGGGTGTTACATACTGCTTCTTGAAGAAACGATTGTATTGCTTGTAGAATGAAGTCGCCGAGGAAAGATTTACAAATGCACTCCAGTTGTAGCCTTTGTATTCGGCCATGGCAAATGCACCTGCCCAGCGAACAAGTCGTTCAACACTTTGACGTACTGTATCGCCCGGAAAAAGCGGATATTTATTGTCGATGTTGCTGCTGAATGCAACATTTCCCGTAGGAGCAACCAAATCCCCGCCCATCAAGTCTACAATACGCGAAAATGTCTTCCCGTTGTAGGTTCTGCCATCAAGCCCTCCCGAAAGATCAAGTCTGTTATTTAACTTATAGGTAAAGGTCGACAAGACCCCATACCAGCTGTGCATGTTATATGCTTTTTCCAAAAAGTTAGTCGACTTTCTGAAGCCTGCAAAAAGTTTATCAGGTCCATAACCGGTGTAGTTGTTAAACTGACCTGTTGCATTGTTGTTATAAATCCCCTGAAAATTTTGTCTCCCCGTCGAATCCAAGTTGGGCGTATCGTACATGCGCGTGCCTCCTCCGATTCCATAGGAGGCGTATACAATGTTGGAAATGTAAAGGCGCTCATTTACCTGTATCAAATCACGAATAGATAAAACGGGTTTGTGGTATTGATTTAAACTGCTATTGAATACCTCAACCGGCGCCAACGAATCTTTTCTGTTGCGCTGTAAATAGTTCCAGCTTGGGTTGTACCTCCGACCGAATCCTTCTGTGAGTGTTGTGTCTACACCCAGTGCATATGCTTCTGTATTGCTGTAATCGCCGAGTGGTATTGCAACTCTGAAATCGCGCTGTGCAGATGTTTGAGGTGCTCCAAAACCGGAGAATGAAACGAGATGCTTTCCGATTTTTCGCTCGGCCTTGAAGTAATAAAACCACATGCGCGAATACAACTGATCCACCCATCCATCGTTTCTTCGATACGACAATGCTCCACTGAATGCCCAACCGCTGCTTAATTTCCCCGACGAAAATGTTAATCCGGTTCGGATATTCAGGTTATTTCCCAATTCTTGTTTGAAAGTCAGAAAGCGTTTGCTGTCAATTCCCGATGTCATAATGTTCATCGAACCGCCAATCGAAGGTATCGCCAGTTTCGATGCACCCAATCCGCGCTGCACCTGAACGCCCGTTGTCAAATTATCAAGTCCAAACCAGTTCGACCAGAAAACCCTTCCGTTTGCCATATCGTTCATCGGTACGCCATCTATCAACACCAAAACATTTTGTTGGTTAAAGCCCCGTATCGAAATCCGTGCATCACCATCGCCACCGCCCTGTTGTGTTGCATAAACTCCGGGTGTACTATTCAGAATCATTGGTAAGTCCTGAGAACCAAGCTGCTCTTGTATTTTAACGGGCGAAATGTTGCTGAACGCAACAGGTGTTTCACGGGCAATGGCTATATCTGATACCACTTCAACTTCGCGCAATTCTTTAACTTTTAGCGAAAAGTTAAGTTCAAGCGATTTGCCCGAAACCACAATTGACTTTTCTGAAGCCAGATAGCCTACAAAAGAACAGGATAGCGTATATTTTCCCGGTTCAAGCGAAAGTGAATAATTTCCATCTAAATCGGCACTCGTCCCCTTGCCTTGGGCATACACGACATTCGCCCCGATTAAAGCCTCACCTGTTGTCGCATCGGTAATTTTTCCGCTAACCTTTATTGCCTGAGCATGACTCGATGTTACGGATACGAGTATAAATAAAGATGCAACAGCGTAAAATGCTATTCTAACCATGTTGTGGATTATTTAACCACACTAAGTTTTCTGATAGCACGGCTATTTGATACAAAGTCGGCATGAATCAAGTAAATGCCAGCCTCAAGGTCCTGAATATTTAAAACAACATTGGATTGCGCTCCTGCGAACGAAATGGTGCGCAACAAAGCGCCCGACAAATTGTAGATTTCTACCCGTTCGATCATTTCATCTGAATCAATTCGTACTTCTGAGGCTGCCGGACTTGGGAAAACACGCAATTCTCTTCCGTCTTCTGCTGTCTGAATTCCCAAAATCTGGCAGTCGCACGAATGGAAGCCAAGCGAATCGAACATGTTAAATCCTATTGTGTCCCACTCAACAGATGGGTTGAAGGTTTCAGGATCAGGATTGATTTTAACCCCCGTTTGAATGCCGGGCTTCCGTTTCATCGTCTGGTCTTGTGTCCAATAGCGAAAGAAATACGGAACGGATCCGTCGTAACCGGCCGGCATCGAAGAATATGGAGCAATATCTGTCCATGCTGCAGTTGGACTAAATGTGCCTTGCGAGTTTGACGGGCGCTCACCGATACATGCAAAAATATCGATGTTTAACCATGAATTCCCATTCGCTTTTTGCAAGCTCAATGCATCATCACCGTTAAAACACAACGTACGCACGACACCGGTACCCGGCACGCACGATGTTCCGTAAAAAGCATCGGCTTTAGCAGCCAAGGCAGAGTCTGGAGGCGTTTCTTGTCCTTGTAGGGTTGTATTAATAACGATAACATGGGTCGAATATGCTCCAATTGTACCTGTTAAATTCAAAATTCCATCACCGCCCGGCTGGTCGGCATCGGTCGAGCCGTTGTCCCAGCGAATAATGCGGTACTGCGCAAGGTCGATTGGATTTGGCGTTGGATTGTATAATTCTAATCCTTTGTTGAAGAAATCTCCCTCAACGTATTCGGAAATAAATAGTTCGTTGCATTGCGCCTGAGCTAGATGAAATGTTCCTAAAGCTACGAGGATGGACAGTAAAGTTTGCTTCATGGTGAATATATAATCGGGGCAAAATTAAAAGTTTGGTGCGATAAATTGCCTTATGTAGCAGAATTAAACTTTATTTAACGAAGCAGCGCTCCGAAATATTCGGTGTAAAGCCCGCCACGATTTATATCTTTGCGCTCGTTTTATAAGATTTTGCTATGAAAGGACCGATTTCTCAATTCATCGAAAAACACTATCTGCATTTCAATGCTGCTGCTTTGGTTGATGCCGCAAAAGGATATGAAGCGCATCTTACTGCCGGCGGCAAAATGATGATAACCCTTGCAGGGGCAATGAGTACGGCAGAATTAGGTAAATCGCTGGCCGAGATGATTCGTCAAGGTAAGGTCGATATTATCTCATGCACTGGAGCCACTCTGGAAGAGGATATTATGAACCTCGTGGCGCACAGCCATTACAAGCGTGTTCCGAATTACCGCGATTTAAGTCCGCAGGATGAATGGGATTTGCTCGAAGATGGATTCAACCGCGTTACAGATACCTGCATTCCCGAAGAAGAAGCCTTTCGCCGCATTCAAAAACATATCTTCAAGCAATGGAAAAATGCTGAAGATGCAGGTGAGCGTTATTTCCCGCACGAATACATGTACAAACTGCTGCTTTCGGGCGAAATGCAACAATATTATGAGATTGATCCGAAAGATTCGTGGATGATTGCTGCGGCCGAGCGTAATTTACCTATCGTTGTTCCGGGCTGGGAAGATTCTACTATGGGCAACATTTTCGCATCGTATTGCATTAAAAGTGAACTTAAAGCCTCAACTATGAAATCGGGAATCGAATACATGGTTTGGTTAAGCGATTGGTATCGAAATAATTCAGGCGGACAAGGTGTTGGCTTCTTCCAAATTGGAGGTGGTATTGCCGGCGATTTTCCAATTTGCGTTGTGCCGATGATGTACCAAGATTTGGAATGGCATGATGTACCGTTTTGGGCATATTTCTGTCAGATTTCTGATTCTACAACCAGTTACGGTTCGTATTCAGGAGCAGTTCCGAATGAGAAAATTACATGGGGAAAACTCGATAAAACGACACCTAAGTTTATTGTAGAGTCGGATGCTACCATTGTTGCACCATTAATGTTTGCTTGGATTTTAGGTTGGTAGTGAACAAGCCGGTTATTGCTTTGTTTCAATAGCGATGATGCAGCGTGCAGAGAGTTTTAAAGCGACGTTAACAGCGCTAACCCATTCCCGATTATTCAATATTTTTGGTCCATGCAGTGCCGAATCGCAAGATCAGGTGCTTATAGCTGCCCGGCAGATTTCTACTTTTTTTCCTGAGGCTGTTTTTAGGGCAGGAGTGTGGAAGCCACGTACACGACCGGGCTCCTTCGAAGGCGCAGGCGAAATTGCGCTCGAATGGATGCGTGTTGCCAAGCAGGAAACCGGATTGCGCATCTGCACAGAGGTTGCAAATCCTGCGCACGTTGAAGCCATTTTGAAATACGATTTCGATATGGTTTGGATCGGTGCACGAACCACTGTTAATCCTTTTTTAGTTCAGGAACTTGCAGATGCGCTACGTGGAAGTAATATTCCCGTTTTGGTGAAGAATCCAATTAATCCCGACCTTGGATTGTGGATTGGAGCCATTGAGCGTATGCAACAAGCCGGAATTGATGACATTAAAGCCATTCACCGCGGATTTCAGTCGTTCGAAACCGAAGCATACCGGTATTCGCCGCGTTGGGATTTGGTGATAGACTTTAAGTCGCGCATGCCTGGCATTCCAGTTTTGTGTGATGTAAGTCATATAAGTGGTAATGCGAATCTACTTGCCGAAGTAGCGCAAAAGGCTTTGGATCTCGACTACAATGGATTGATGATTGAAACACATCCCAATCCATCTGAAGCCTTGAGCGATGCAAAACAGCAAATTACGCCGCTGGCTTTGGCGGAACTGCTGCAGGTATTGGTGTATAGAACTCATGATGCATCCGATACTGAATTTAGTAGGGCGCTTAACGAACTGCGTTATCGGGTAGATGTCGCCGATGATTTGATTTTACAAGGCCTTATAACAAGGCAACGGCTTATTGAGCAAATTGGTGCATACAAGAAAGATCATGGTGTGATGATTCTTCAGTTAAAGCGTTGGGAGGAAATTCTAAAACGTCAACTTGAAAATGGTAATGATGCAGGCTTGAATTCGTTATTTGTAAAAAAAATGTATGAGTTGATTCATGAGGAATCAATTCGAATTCAGACGGAGTTATTCAACACGTAGTGTGAAGAACTTACACCACCATGGTTGAGGAATCGGATTCCTTTTTCTAAATTGGCTCGATTAAATCTACCTGCTATGAGCAATACCCGTTCTGTATGGCGTAAAAAGCCAATTGCTGCTTACGAAGCCGATCTGCATAAAAGTGAGTTAAAGAGAGTACTTACGCGTTGGGGCTTAACATCTTTGGGAATAGGCGCAATCATAGGTGGCGGGATTTTTACTCTAACGGGTATTGCGGCAAATCAATTTGCTGGACCTGCATTGGCGCTTTCTTTTGTGATTGCAGGGGTTGGATGTTTGTTTGCATCGTTGTGTTACGCAGAGTTTGCTTCAGTATTACCCGTTGAAGGTTCTGCATACGCATATGCTTATGGAACTGTTGGAGAGCTGTTTGCCTGGTTTATCGGTTGGAATCTTGTTTTGGAATACATGATGGGCGCTACAACTGTTGCAGTTAGTTGGAGCGGATATTTTTTGAAACTTTTAGACCTTTTTAATATTCACATACCTCTTTATCTCAGTATGGATTATGCTTCTGCAAAAGCAGAATTGGCAAAAGCAGCTGGAATAACTGCGATTCAAGATTATATAAAAGTAGTTGGCGCTATTCTCCCCGATTTAGTTACAGTTAAAACGGCCTTGTCTCAAACTCCCGCAAATGATTTGGTAAAAGATGCTAAAACTATTGGAGAGATACAAGATCTTTCAAGGGGCGTCAATTTAACTGAATTTGCGAAACATTATTCAACGATAATACTGCCAGGATGGGCAATAAATCTCCCTGCAATGTTAGTTAGTTGGTTAGTAACAGCTGTGTTGATTAAAGGGATTAAGGAAGCGGCATCTACAAATAACCTAATTGTAATATTGAAAGTTGCAGTAGTTTTATTTGTAATAATTGTTGGGTTTTTCTTTGTTGATGTTGCTAATTGGACCCCATTTATACCCGATCAAATTATTGACGCTAAAGGCGATTCTCATTTTGGTTGGTCTGGTGTAGTAACGGCCGCAACAATAGTATTTTTTGCGTACATCGGGTTTGATGCTGTTTCAACACAAGCTGGTGAAGCAATCAATCCTAAAAAAGACGTCCCTTTTGCGATAATTTCATCATTAATAATCTGTACCATATTATATATTTTGGTTTCATTGGTATTAACCGGGATGGTTGATTATTCACTCCTCGATTTGCGAGCCCCGGTCGCATCTGCATTTTCTGGAGTTGGGCTCAATTGGGCAGTATACCTAATTACTATTGCAGCAACTGCAGGATTATTCTCGGTAATGCTGGTTATGATGTTAGGACAAACACGAATTTTTTTAGGAATGGCTAAAGACGGACTTTTGCCTCAAGGACTTTTTGGTAAAATACATCCTCGATTTAAAACGCCCTACAGAAGTACGCTTTTTGTTGGTCTAACCGTTTCTATTGTAGGAGCAACCACTCCAATTAATACTGTTTCAGAGATGTGTTCTATGGGTACATTGCTCGCGTTTGCAATGGTTTGTGGTGCCGTATGGCTTCTAAGGGTGCGAGAGCCTAATTTGGAAAGACATTATAAAACGCCAATGCTTCCAATAGTGGCTACTTTGGGCATGGGATTTAACTTATTTCTTATGACTCAAGTTCGTGAACATACGTGGTACGCATTCCTTATTTGGGGAGCCTTAGGCGTGCTAGTTTATTTTCTATACAGCAGAAGGCATTCTAATCTAAATACGCTAAAATAAATCCATTAGGTACCTGTCTGTACTGAATAGATAATTTTGTCATAAAAAATTAATGTAAGAAATGTTGCAAATTTGTTTTTTGCTTGTATATTTGCGCTTAAGTAAATGGCAAATCTTCTTATGATTCCCTCAGGCGTTTTTTGTAAAAACCTATCAATCAGTGACAAAATGATTTTTAAGTTTTTTTTCTTACACGTGTAACCTTGACTTCATTAACCGCGTAAATTTCTTCAAACCTAACATAATTAAAACCCTTTATGAAAAACAAAAACAACTTCAAAATTGCAGGGATTGCCCTCCTCGCTGCAATTGGTCTATCGGCAAATGCGCAATCGGTTGCCTGCGGACAAAATCTTATCGTTAACGGCGATTTCGAAGCCGGTAATTCTGGATTTACTTCAGAATACACATTTAAAACAGACGTTGCAGGAAACAGCGAAATGGTTCCTGAAAACACGTATGGCGTAGATGTTAATGTTGCGTCTTATCACCCAATTATCACCGGAACAGGCCGTTCAGGTAAATTCTTAATGGTAAACGGAAACACGGGTTCCATTAAAACGGTTTGGGCACAATCAGTAAATGTAACTGCCGGACAAGCCTGTCATTTCACTGCTTATGTTCAGCGTTTGGTAGGTGGTAACCAAGCTTTACTTCGTTTCTATGCAGGCGATCAAATGATTGCTACTTTCTCACCAAGTGCTGCCGGCTGGGCCGAAGTTACGGCGTCTTTTACACCTGCTGTTACAGGATCTATTGAATTAAAAGTTATTAACTCGAATTTAGCTGCACCGTCTAACGACTTTGGTTTAGATGATATTTCTCTTTTGCAAGAATGTCCTCCTGCTCCGGCGGGTTGTTTCGCTACAGAAGTACTTTCAGTTTCTCAAGGCTTGACTAAACTTGGTACAGCTGTAAATCCTGAGCGTTCTTTCCCTGAAAACACACTTGGTGCTCCTAATGGTCAGAATCCTGCAGTTATTGCTCCGGTTCAGAATTTCTTCTCATTAGGTTTTGGCGGTTCAATCGTACTTGGCTTTGCCGAACCGATTGCAAACGGACCAGGAGCTGACATTCGTGTTTACGAATCATCTGCAAGTGTAAATAACGAAACTTCTACTATCGAGGTTTCTCAAGATGGTTTAGGATTTACTCCAATTGGTACCTTAACTCAGGGCGGTGAAATTGATTTCGGGTCTGCATTTAGCGACTATGTGCGTTACATCCGCATTACCGATGCTACAAATCCTGCAACCTGGGGTAACAGCCAAGTTGCTGATGGGTATGATGTTGATGCTGTTGAATGTTTACATGGTGCGTACATCATTCCGAATCCTCCTGCTTGCAGCCCTGTAGAAGTAGTTAGCTACATCCAAGGTCCGGTACAGGATTTAGTTTCTCCTGTTTCTCCATCGCGTTCAAATCCTAATAATGCTTTAGGCACTCCTGAAAACAGCGATGCAACAACTGCTCCAGAAAACAATAACTTCTTTACACTTGGTTTCGGTGGAGAAATCGTATTGAAATTCGGCTCTCCAATTGCCAATGGTGATGGTGATGATATCTTCGTAGTAGAAACTACGTTTGGCAGTTCAACAGTTAATAACTGCAGCCGTTACCCTGAGCGTGTTCGTGCATTTGCCTCGCAAGATGGTTGTAACTGGGTTTATCTTGGCGAAGGATGTCAAGATACGTATTTCGATCTTGGCGGTTTAGCATGGGCTCAATACGTAAAATTGATTGATGTAACTCCAGTAGCTGCATTTGCAGCAGGTGGTGATGCTTATGATCTCGATGGAATTATCTGTTTGCATGGAGAGGCTACCGCTGCAGAACCAACTCCGGTTAGCGCTGGTGCTTCAGAAGTGGTTGAATATACGCCTGGAACACGTGCTAATGGTTCTCCAATTGTAGCTGCGCGCACGAATCCAGCAAACGCTTTGGGCGCGCCACAGGGTACTGATGTAATTAACTTTGTTTCTCTTGGCTTTGGAGGTTCACTTACTCTAAAATTCCCATATGTGATTTTCGACAACCCGGCAGCTAATGATTTGAGTGTTACTGAAACAACTTTCGGAAATCCTTCATGTGCTTCTTATCCTGAGCGCGCTCAATTCGAAGGCTCACTCGATGGAATTAATTGGACAAACCTTGGCGAATTATGCTTGGATGGTGAATTGGATATTGCTTCAGCCGGTGTAATTCAATACTTGCGCATCTCTGATCGTTCTGCCGCTTCTTCATTCTCCGGTTCTGCCGATGGATACGATGTAGATGGTATCGTTGCAATCAATTCGCTGTGCGCAACTACACCAGGTGCTCGCGTTGCTGATGATGTAAACACACCTGATGAAATTGTGAGTGTATCAGTTGCTCCAAATCCGGTAAATTCAACTGCAGTGCTTACAATCACAACCGGCGATCAGGACAATTCTGCAACCATTTCGGTTAACAATTACCTTGGTCAACAAGTATCTGTAGAAAAATTCAATGTTGCTTCATCATCAGTGGTGAATCGCACCTTA
>JBKCFX010000429.1:0-3590 GCA_046303595.1 Bacteroidia bacterium | reverse complement strand
CAACAATATTTCAAGTTCTAATGCAACGTCATTTCTATGGGAATTCCCCGGCGGATCTCCAGCCAGCTCAACAGAAGCCGAACCAAGTGTAACGTACAACGATTTTGGCGACTACAATGTACGCTTAATCGCTACGAATGTATTCGGTTCTGATACTGTATTGCTCACAAACTATGTGAGCGTTACCAATACCGGATTGCTGAATGTTTTCAACGAAGATTTTGAAGATGGTTTGGCCAATTGGAGCATCGATAATCCCGACAATGCCTCCACGTGGCAGATGTACACAACAAGCGGAACAAGCCCCGGTAATCAATCGGTTGGTGTAAATATTTTTAACAATCAGGATTTGGTTGGCCAGAAAGATTATCTCATTTCTCCGCCTATCAACTTGAGCCAAACAAGCAATAACTACCTAACGTTCGAGCACGCACATCGTCGTCGTGCATCTGGCACCAATAGCGTGAAAGATACATTGGCCGTTTACGGAAGTACCAACAACGGAGCAACCTGGAATCTGTTGATTAAACGACCAGATCCCATTGATGCGTCCTTGAATGTATTGGCTACTGCAGGGATTCTCAATGCCGATTTTGTGCCCGCTAATTCCGATGATTGGTGCATGACCGGCACACCCGGAATTTCGTGTCTTGAGGTTGATTTAACTCCATTTGATGGAAATGATGCATTTCTCCTCCGTTTTGAGTGCATCAATGCAGGAGGCAGCAATCTTTACCTCGACAATGTGGAGATTTTTGGAAATTGCACATCTCCGGTTACGAACCCTGCCAGTTCATCTTTTTCTGTCGAATCGACTATTGTTTGTGCCGGTGAGCGCGTATTGTTTACCAATCTAAGCAGCAATGCCACCAACTTTGAATGGGCATTCGAGGGCGGTGAACCTGCTGCATCGACCGATGTGAGTCCGTTTATCGTTTACAATACACCCGGAACTTATGCTGTTAGCCTTATTGCTTCCAACGCCCAATTTAGCGATACAAGTACGCAGGTGTCCTACATCACGGTGGTTGAAGCCCCCCCAATCCCTTCTGTTTCAGCAAATGGTGCTGAATTATCGACTAGTGCTAGCGGAAATTTACAATGGTACCTCAATGGCTCTCCGATTTCGGGGGCAAATGCAGCTGTTTATACTGCATCTGTTTCGGGGGCCTACACCGTGGGTGTTACCGGAGCAAACGGATGCGAGTCGGTGTCTGATGCGGTTGATGTTGTGCTTACCGGATTTGATTTACTAACAAACGCAACGCTGTTTTCTGTCTATCCGAATCCCGCTGGGGCGCTATTATCCATAAAGTCAGATGCTGGCGAAACAGTAGATGTAAGAATGCGCGATGCGTCGGGTAGGGTAGTGCGTGCACGCGAATTTTCGGGCAGCATTTTAACGATCGATATGAGCAATATAGCACCGGGTATGTATTTCATTACCTGCGCTTCCTCAAAAGGCGCATCGACCTTTAAAATTATTCACGAGTAAATTCATCCCTTGAAAAAGATTTTAGTAGCGAATCGCGGAGAAATTGCTTTACGCGTTATGCGTTCGGCCCGCGAAATGGGTATACAAACCGTTGCCGTTTATTCGGAAGCCGACCGTTTGTCGCCCCATGTGAAATATGCCGACGAAGCCGTTTGCATTGGTCCGCCACCATCGGCACAATCGTATTTGCGTGGCGATAAAATCATAGAGGTGTGCAAGGAATTGGGTGTTGACGGCATCCATCCCGGCTATGGATTTCTTTCAGAAAATGCTGCTTTTGCGCGTATGGTGCGCGAAGCCGGAATAACATTCATCGGTCCTTCGCCCGAAGCCATGGACATGATGGGCTCAAAGCTTTCGGCAAAAGCTGCCGCCAAAGCGCACCACATTCCACTTGTGCCGGGCACCGACGAAGCCATCACCGATCCGCATGCAGCGCGCGAAATTGCACAAAGCATTGGATTTCCTGTCTTGATAAAAGCATCGGCAGGAGGAGGTGGAAAAGGACTGCGCATCGTGCACAATTCCGAAGATTTCCTCGAACAGTTGCAGCTTGCTATCTCAGAAGCCACTTCGGCATTTGGCGATGGTTCGGTGTTTATTGAACGTTACGTTGGTTCGCCACGGCACATCGAAATTCAGGTAATGGCCGATAACCATGGAAATTGCGTGTACCTATTCGAACGCGAATGCTCCATTCAGCGGCGTCACCAAAAAGTGGTAGAAGAAGCACCATCGTCGGTTCTTACGCCCGAATTGCGCCGCGAAATGGGCGAATGTGCCGTGCGCGTGGCCCAAGCCTGCAATTATTCGGGCGCCGGAACGGTAGAGTTTCTGCTCGATGAGAACATGAATTTCTATTTCCTCGAGATGAACACACGCCTGCAGGTTGAACATCCGGTTACGGAAATGATTACCGGAAAAGACCTGGTGAAGGAACAGATTCGTGTAGCGCGTGGAGAGAAGTTATCGTTTACGCAGGATGAGCTTAGCATTAGCGGCCACGCCATCGAAATTCGCGTATATGCCGAAGATCCGGAGAATAACTTCCTACCCGATATCGGTAAACTGCAGGTGTACCGTTTGCCGCAGGGCAATGGAGTGCGTGTGGATGGTGGTTTTGAAGAAGGTATGGATATACCGATTTATTACGACCCCATGCTGAGTAAACTCATTGTGCATGCCGCCAACCGCGAGGAAGCCATGCGTGGAATGGTTCGCGCAATCGACGATTACACGATTTCGGGCGTTAAAAACACCTTGCGATTCTGTCGTTTTGTGATGGAACATCCGGCTTTCGTTTCCGGAAATTTCGATACAAATTTCATCCGCGATCACTACAAACCCGAAATGCTACGTCCCGATTTTTCGGAAGAGGAGCGCGAAGTGGCGGGCATGTTTGCAGCCTTTATTCGGGAGTCGAGTGCAAAGAATTTGGTTCCGGTTGAAGAGTCCAGCTCGGTTCCATCACCCTGGAAACTGGCAAGGAAGCAAATGCGTTAACATGCGGCTCGATAAATACCTTTGGGCGGTACGCATCTATAAAACACGCACCATGGCAGCAGATGCCATCAAAGGTGGTAAGGTAAAATTTGATGGAGAATCACCCAAGCCGGCACGTGAAGCCAAGGTGGGCGAGGAGTATCAGATTCAGTTGGGCGAATTGCAAAAAAGCATCCGAGTGCTCGATTTCCCTAAAAACCGCGTTGCTGCTAAGGAAGTGATTAATTTTATTGAGGATTTAACCCCTGCCGAAGAGTACCAGAGCATCAAACGACTCAAAGAATATCGTTTTGTATTTCGACCTCGCGGAACTGGCCGGCCAACCAAAAAGGAACGTCGTGATATCGAAGACTGGATGGGAGAAGATTAGGGATAGATAATCAGTTTGCCATCGTCGGTAGCTGGTTTCAGCTCAACAATTTTTGCCGGATTTCCTTCCACATAAATATTCCCTTTCCCACCAATTGCGTAATCGATTTGCTCGTTAACATCAACCAGCACATCAGCTTTCGACGAGTTTTCAACCCAGGCATAGCGCGTTTTACAGGCGCTTGCATCCACACGCATGATGGCGAAGTTCCAGATTTTTAGC
>JBKCFX010000428.1:0-3377 GCA_046303595.1 Bacteroidia bacterium | reverse complement strand
CTTTATCCAATGTAAGTTTAAGGATAAGGATATTTTTGTCAAACGCGTTTAGATCAATCTCGAAAAGATCTAGATTTTTCTATTACAAACTAAATTTCATTTGACAGAGCGAGCTTACATTCTTGATTTATTTTCCTTTGGTACTCAAAAGAGATTCTATTAAATCTAAAACTTTTGTTGGCGCTTCTAATGGACTGATGTGGCCACCTTCAACGCGTATGGTTTCGAGTTTGGGTGGTGTGGGCACATATTCTTCATCTCCTTTAAGTGCAATGGCTTTTACCTTTAAATTGATAATCATCGTTGTGGCATCCTCGGCATCGAAAATAACATGCTTATCGGTTTGCTTTATGTTGTTGATGCTAAGAATATTCATGGGCCTTTGAAGCTGCATAAATAATAGTGGATTTTGCTTCAATGAGGATTTTCCATACATCGCTTTGGCGACTTGGTTCGTATAGAATTTTCGGAATAACAACAGTTTATGTTGCAATTTGAACTTCATTTTTTGTTTCCAAGTGGCGGCTTCAAACGGCATATTGCACAAACCAATGCTATCAAACCGATCGGGGTTTTTAAATGCGGCTCTCAGTATTGTCATACTTCCCCATGAATGGCCCACGGCAATAACTTGCGGGATTTGTAAACTATCTAAAATTTCGATGAGCATTTCGGCGCAATCATTCAACGACCAATCCGGTTTTGTAATCGCACGGCTTTCACCATGAAGTGGCATATCAATCGAAATAACCGTTCGGTCTGAAATATACTTCACCTGTTCGTCCCACAAATGATGATCGAAATAAACGCCATGAAGTAAGATGATGGGGAGTTTATCGGTTTTGCGTTCTGTTTTATAAATGGCTATTTTTCCAATAGTGGTTTGAACGAATGTGGTCTGTGCAGGATTTGACATACTCATGAATAAGAATTGCAGGTTAAACAAAAATGCTTTCAATTCAATTACTTACAGATGGCGCTTGTCTTGAAAATGCACGATCCGTCAATTGATGCACCATGAACTCGGCCATATCGGCCAAAGTGATGGATAATTTCAATCCTTTTCCATCCAAGGTTTCACGAACAATCCCCTTAGGTGCTTTATCTATAATATTTGGGAAACGAACAATAGTCCAGTCTAAGTCGCTATTCATAATTACTGGCTCCATTCGATTTTTATCGTCAATGATTACGTTTAGCCATTTCATAAAATAGGGAAGTATAAATTTTGTAAAAAACCAGGGAAGGAACGATAGACTATTTCCTGCGCCAACATTACTCATGGCGATTAACCTTTTTATTTTTTGTTTTTCCATTTCTTCCACAATTATTTTCGTGGCATCAGAAATAAACGTAGATGGTTTTCCGTCACCTTTTCCACCAACTCCAAGGCACTGAATTACGGCATCCTGATTTAGCAATGCTTTTTTAACATCATTTCTGTCTAAGACATTGCCGTGAATAACGATTAGATTTTTAGTTTGAATGCTGATGGTTGTGCTGTTACGAACCAGTACAGTAACCTGATGCCCTTTTGCCAAGGCCACCTTCACAATAGCTTGTCCCGAAAATCCGGTGGCGCCGAAAACTAATAGCTTCATCTTTACATTGATTTAATTTCAATGCAAAATTCAGCGTTACATGTTGCATGTAATTGACACAAATGTGTCAAAATGATCTATTCATCAGCTTTTTTCGGATACGCGTTAAAGATTGTCTTTCTATTCCCAGAAACGAAGCCAAATGCGATAAGGAAACGCGATTAAAAAGATCTGGATTTTCTTGAATAAATTCGAGATAACGCGTTTCTGCATTATCAAACAGAAAACTTTCGATGCGTTTTTGTTGCATTTTCAGTACTTCCTCAGCAACGAGTCTTCCATAGCGCTCTAAAATGGGAAATTGATTATACCCTTCCTGAATGTGCTTGTATGAAACCGTAACAATAACGGTAGGTTCAATGCATTGAAAATAGTATTTACTTGGCCTTTGTGTAATGAATGCAGAATAATGGGTGGCATAGCGATTTTCGCGGAAAAAATTTACCGAAATTTCATCGCCATTATGATCAATGTAAAAAGCCCGCAATAAACCGGAATAAACAAATCCGATTTCCTTTTGAATGGTATTGGCGTGAATGAAGAAATGTTTCGCTTTTAATTGTTTTACAGTTAATCCTCGTTCAAGGTAGGCCAATTCGGCATTGGTAACTTTAGGGCAAAGTGATTTAACCGAATTTAAAAAGGATGTTAATGCGGCTTCCATTTTATGCTGAAGTATTTTTAGCTATGCTATTACAGAATAATTTGATTACAGGTATAGTCTCTTAAAAAAGAATAATGGATCATCACATTTCATTGGCTTCCTGTGTCTGACCTTTAGGTATTAATTAGTTCTGCCTAATAAGGGTATTTGTCTTTCCAAAATCTAAGCAGTGTGGCTCTGTATTCGCGTTCTCGGGCATTTTCTGAAGGTGTATAAAAAATTCTGCCGCGTATTTCTTCCGGTAAAAAATCCTGTTCTACAAAATTGCCTTCGTAATTGTGTGCATATTTATATTCGGCGCCATATCCTAAGTCTTTCATGAATGTTGTTGGCGCGTTGCGTAAATGCAGCGGAACCGGCATATCGCCTGTTTCTTTAACGAAATCGATAGCACCTCGAATTCCAGTATATGCAGTGTTGCTTTTTGCTGAGCATGCCAGATAAATTGCCGTTTCTCCCAATACAAGGTCGCACTCCGGGTAACCAATTACCGAAACTGCCTGGAAGCACGATGTGGCAAGCATTAACGCATTTGGATTCGCCAGGCCGATGTCTTCAGCGGCCAATAAAATCATCCTTCGAGCAATAAATTTCGGATCTTCTCCACCTACGATCATTCGGGCAAGGTAGTATAACGCTGCATTTGGATCCGAACCGCGCACGCTCTTAATAAAAGCAGAAATGATATCGTAATGCTGCTCGCCATTTTTATCGTATAAGGCAAGGTTGTGCTGCAGAACTTGCTTCACCGATTCGTTCGTGATGTGAATGATTTCGGTATCTGATGCATGCGCATTCACGCTTAGCTCGAAAAGGTTCAGCAGTTTACGGGCATCACCGCCCGAATAGCGAAACAATGCCTCGGTTTCGATCAATTCGATTGTTCTAAACGAAAGGTAGCGGTCTTCCCGCATGGCGCGATCAAGCAAGCCACGAAGATCTTCGCTTGTAAGCGGGTTTAACGTGTATACCTGGCATCTCGAAATTAATGCGGGTATAACTTCAAATGAAGGATTTTCGGTTGTGGCTCCAATTAAGGTAATGATTCCTTTTTCGACGGCACCCAGCAAGGAATCTTGTTGCGATTTCGAAAAACGGTGGATTTCATCGAT
>JBKCFX010000427.1:0-3099 GCA_046303595.1 Bacteroidia bacterium | reverse complement strand
GTCCTTGTGGGCCTTGAGCTCTGGTGGCGCCTTGCAATCCTTGCGGACCTTGTGCCCCTGCAGGCCCGGCGACTCCCTGTGCTCCTGCGGGTCCTGCAACTCCGGCAGGACCTTGTGCTCCGGCAGGACCCGCGGCACCCGTTAGTCCGATGGGACCTTGTGGACCGGTTGCTCCAATGGGTCCTTGAGCACCATCTGCACCCCTACAATCTAACGCATTCCATATTCCGTCGTTGTTTACATCTTCACTGGCATCTTGATTTCCATCGCCATCCGTATCCCAACAATTAAGGCCTCCACCCGGTCCTGCCGGCCCTTGTGGTCCGGTAGCACCCACAGGCCCCTGTGCTCCTGTTGCCCCAGTAGGACCTGGAGAACCTGCCGGCCCCTGTTCGCCCTGAGGGCCTTGTTCACCTGCCGGCCCTTGTGGGCCTGCTGGTCCCTGTGTTCCTCCTGAACCCGAGGAAGCAGCGTAAAAAGCATAGGGTACAGAGAGCAATTCCTGAATGCCCAAGTCGCTGTATGCTGTTCCGCCGTTTGGATCAAACTCAACCTTTAAATACTGGTTTCCTGATGCCCAGTTTATCTCCGAAAACAAACCGTTGATTGGTACTCCACCTCCAATTTTAATGGTGAATAAGCCAAATATATTTGTGCTTGCAGTGTGTCTTTCGGAGTAGGTAACAGGGCCGCCATTTCCCGATAAAATCGAAATTTTAATAGCAACATTTTGGTTAACGTACACATTACCAGCAGCATTTCGTGCAATTGCTTGATAATTTATACCCTGCGGCACAACAGATTGTGCATGCAGGAATTGATGGAAAATAAATAACCCAACAATGCAGACGCGTAAAATATTTCTCATAACAGAAAGTGTTGAAATTAATGATGTGAACGAGTAAATGGTATTATTTGGTTTATCTCGCCTTCGACTGAAGAAAGATGAACGTAATACAAGCCAGAAGCAAAAGAGCTAACATCAATCGATTTAATCCACTCGGCTCCTGAATGTGTAAAATGCTCCTCTGGCAATACAAGCCTGCCGATGGCATCGATGATTTTAAGGGTTAGTTTTTTCTCGAAGGGGGCATTAAAGCGAATTAATATTTCTTGATCTGCCGGATTTGGAAAAACACTCCAAATCCATGAGCCGGAAGTTACCTCAATGTTTGCCACCGTAAATTTATCGGGTTGATTAAATCCTTGTGTTAGGATTGAGTTTCCCGAAGAAACTGTACTAACACAAGACATTTCTCCAATGGTGTAAGTTATGTGAAACTGACTGTTTTGAAAGACGGTGCCTGCTGCGGAGTAAACTTGTGGTGACAAGCTTATTTGTGCCTTGGCCATCGTTGCCGATATCCATGAAATAACGACTATTCTGCAGAAAAGCCTCATAAGAAATGAATTGATTTGTAAATGTATGAAAATAACCATTCGTAAATTGCAAATAATCTATTGTTTACAACAATTCTTTGGTTTGCGGGTTTTACTGAATTAACCCTACAATTTTCTACCTTTGCGAACCGACATTATGAATATAATCCCCGGAGAACTTCTTTCTCAGATTGATTTCCCTGCAGATTTGCGGAGGTTTAGCGAAGACGAATTGGTTCAGATTTCGAACGAACTTCGTCAGTATATAATCGATATTGTTTCAGTAAAAGGTGGGCATTTCGGGGCTAGCTTAGGAACTGTTGAATTATCAGTAGCACTTCATTATGCCTTCAATACGCCTTACGATCAATTGGTTTGGGATGTAGGCCACCAGGCTTACGGGCACAAGATGCTTACCGGCCGTCGTGAGCGTTTTCATACCAACAGAATTTACAAAGGCTTAAGTGGTTTCCCCAAAAGGAAAGAAAGCGAATACGATACCTTCGGTGTTGGCCACAGTTCTACTTCCATTTCGGCAGCATTAGGAATGGCTGTAGCTTCGCGCATTAAAGGAGAAAACGACCGCCAGCACATTGCCGTAATTGGCGATGGCGCACTCACCGGCGGGATGGCCTTCGAAGGCTTGAACAATGCAGGAACCACACCCAACAACATGCTGGTCATTCTCAACGACAACTGCATGTCCATTGACCCGAATGTTGGCGCGCTAAAAGAATATCTCACCGACATTACTACTTCACACACTTACAACCGCGTAAAAGACGAAGTGTGGAATCTGTTGGGTAAAATTTCGAAATTCGGTCCAAATGCACAGGCTATTGTGCAGAAGATTGAAAATGCGGTGAAAAGCGCCCTGCTTCAACAAAGCAACCTGTTCGAGTCGCTTAACTTCCGCTATTTCGGCCCGGTCGATGGGCACGATGTAAATCGCTTGGTGCAGGTGTTTAAAGATTTGAAAGACATTCCCGGCCCCAAGATTTTACACGTGCTTACGGTAAAAGGAAAAGGATACAAACTAGCCGAGGAAGACCAAACCCTCTGGCACGCGCCAGGCTTGTTTAATAAAGATACCGGCGAGATTTTAAAATCGCCATCCAAAGGGCCTGAGCCACCGAAATACCAAGATGTATTCGGACATACGCTCGTTGAAATTGCCAAAGAAGATAAACGCGTTGTTGGTGTTACGCCTGCAATGCCTTCGGGTTGTTCGCTCAACATTATGATGCGCGAAATCCCCGACCGCGCTTTCGACGTGGGCATTTGTGAGCAGCATGCGGTTACATTCAGCGCCGGAATGGCAACGCAAGGTTTGATTCCATTTTGCAACATTTACAGCACCTTCATGCAACGAGCCTACGATCAAGTGATGCACGATGTGGCGCTGCAAAATTTACACGTGGTTTTTTGCCTCGATCGTGGCGGTTTGGCAGGTGCCGATGGTCCTACGCATCACGGCGCATACGATATTGCTTACATGCGTTGCCTGCCCAACATGGTGGTGGCCGCTCCCATGAACGAGCAGGAATTGCGTAATATGATGTTTACCGGGTACAAAACGCCCGGGCCTATGTCGATCCGCTATCCACGTGGCAACGGCGTTATGACCGAATGGCGTACTCCACTTGAACTTATTCCTGTTGGCAAAGGACGCAAACTTAAAGACGGCAGCGATCTGGCCATTTTAAGCATAGGTCACAT
>JBKCFX010000426.1:0-16900 GCA_046303595.1 Bacteroidia bacterium | reverse complement strand
TCGGCGTTCCCGCTTACATAAGCGCTCAATTCCTTAAACATGGCCTTGTCTTGAATGAGTCGGCGGTAAAAGCGCGAAGACGTTCCTCTGCCCAAAACATCCGACAGCAAATCTTGCGCATTGTAACGGGCATTGCTGCGTTCCACCATGTGATACACCTTGTGGATGGCATTGGTGGGCACATCGCGTTCTACACGCAGAAAGCGCGCTTCGGTCTGTTGCGGTTCGGTGGGAAGACTTCGCGTAGGTTTTGTGCCTGATGGAATGGGTGCAAACCACTTTTCGGCAAGCGTTTTTACGTGTGCTACGGTGACATTGCCGGCAACAACCAAGATGGCATTGGCTGGGCAATAAAAGCGGCGGAAGAAATCCTTCACATCGTCCATTTTGGCTTCTTCGATGTGTTTTATTTCCTTTCCAATTGTGGCCCAGCGATACGGATGCGTGGTATAGGCTAAGGGACGCAGCAAAAGCCATTCGTCGCCATACGGCTGGTTGAGGTAGCGTTGCTTGAACTCCTCGATAACCACATTGCGTTGCACCTCGAGCGATTTATCGGAGAACGCCAAACTGAGCATGCGGTCGGACTCGAGCCAGAACCCAATTTCGAGATTTTGCGCCGGCAGGCTGAGGTAATAATTGGTGATGTCGTTGTTGGTAAAAGCGTTGTTTTCGCCGCCTGCCTGTTGGATGGGTGCGTCGTAATTGGGGATGTTAACCGAACCGCCAAACATGAGGTGTTCGAACAGATGGGCAAAGCCGGTGCGTTCGGGATCTTCGTCGCGGGCACCCACGTCGTAGAGAATATTGATGCAGGCCATGGGCGTTGATGCATCTTCGTGCACCAGCACGCGCAAGCCATTGGAAAGTAAAAAGCGTTCGTAGTGAATCATGGGGCAAAGGTATTGGAAAGGCCGGTTGAAACGAATAGAAAAACAACAGAAGGAAAAGCCCAAAGAACAATGCCCGAAATTCTCAAACCATACCCTATTTATAGTGTTGGACCAGTTGCTTGAATTAATTCACGCATCATATCGGGCAAGGAAATAGCCGTAATATCGCCCGCCATGGTAAAGCGATCGTTACCGCTATACACCACAAATTTTCTGCTCGGATTTATTTCATCGCATGCCAAAAAGAAGCCTTTCGACACGGCAGGGGCCGAGCTTCGCTTTATTTCGATGGCCCATTTTTCGGATGGGGAAAACTCAAGAATCAAATCTATTTCGGAGCTGCCATTGAAAAGAAACACTTATTATGATAAGCGTATTTCTTGACACAAATATTCTTGTCGATTTAATAGCCGACAGAAGGCCATTCAGTAAACATGCCATTGAAATTTTTAAAAGTGCAGAAGAAAGCAAAATTAAACTTTACACTTCCTCCCATTCAATCGCAACAACGCATTATCTTTTAAAGAAATATGTGGAGGAAAAAGAATTAAGAGCAATCTTATCCAATCTGCTTGAATTCCTTGATGTGATTCCCGTTAACCTTGATGTGTTGAAAAAAGGCTTACGCTCGAAGCATAAAGTCTTCGAAGACGCCATCCAAATTCTTTGCGCATCATCAATCGCTGGAATAGATTTCATAGTGACACGAAATACAAAGGATTTTAAAACAAGTGACATTGCCATTTTAACACCGGATGAAATGTGTTTAAAAGTATAGTTCAGCCGGCTTACTGAAATAGGCTATGCTCCTGAGCTTCTTAAAACAAATAAAACCAACAGATAAACTGGTTTTACATCGCTTTCGGTATTCATGAAAAATATCCAAGGGGCATCGTATCGAAATTCGGGTAAATTTTGGAACAAAGCTTTTTGGAACATAAAATTTTCTATTTTAATACCGAAAATTATCTTATATCCATGAAAAATCTACTAATCTTCATTTCTATCTATTGGAGTGCATTTAGCGCAATTGCACAAGCTCCGCAAAAATTCTCTTATCAATGCGTAATTCGTAATGCAGGCAACCAATTAGTGGCCAACCAAACGGTGGGTATTAAAATCTCCATTTTGCAGAGTATTGCCACAGGCAGCGAGGTGTATGCCGAAACCCACAATCCGCTTACCAATGCCAACGGACTGGCCACACTCGAAATAGGCGGCGGCACCTTGCTGAGTGGTAATTTTGCAAATATAAACTGGGCAAATGGTCCATACTTTATTAAAACCGAAACCGATGTCAACGGCGGAAGCAATTATACCATCACCAACACCACGCAGTTGTTAAGTGTGCCGTATGCCCTGTTTGCAGAAGTTTCGGGGAGCAGTATTCCCGGTCCGCAAGGGCCACAAGGCTTAACGGGGGCAACCGGACCACAAGGCCCCGCCGGACCGCAAGGCCCGCCTGGTACCGGTGGATTTACACGTAATTTAGGAGAAGCATTTGGCGGCGGTGTTATTTTTCATCTTTGGAAGGATAGCGACGGAACTGAGCATGGTCTCGTAGTGTCGCTCGTAAATCAAAATACACTTTTTGCATGGAGTAATGTTACCTCAACTGCGGTAGGCGAAACAGCACGTAGCAGCTGGAATGGTCTTGCCAACAGCAACGCCATTGTAGATCAGTCAAATCATACCTCAAGCGCGGCTGCATTATGCCTAAATTATACAAATTTAATCAGCGGCGAAAACGATTGGTATTTGCCTTCACTCGATGAACTGCAGTTGTTGTGGAATAACCGTTTTAATGTTAACAGGACGCTAAGTTCAATTAGCGGAGCTGAATTATTGCCCCTTAGTGCAAATTATTGGAGCAGTACAGAGCAATCGTCTTCCGCAACCCAGGCATGGTCTTTAATTTTTACAGACGGCACCGTAACGCCTGTCAATAAAATTTCTACACGATTTGTTCGCGCAATCCGTGCTTTCTAATTCGGTTTCTGCCATCACATTCTACATCTCCCTTTTTCCTTTCTAATTCTCTAATCTAAACTTTATCTGTTCCAATATCATCGAACGCCTTAGTTGACCGAATTCATCATCAGGCAATGCATCTGAAATCAAGATATGCACAAAAAACACCGGTTTATCCTTATGTTCCATCCAGCCGATAAACCAGCCCAAATCCTTGCCTTGCCACATACCCCATCCGGTTTTGCCGTATAGGTTCGGTTCGGCATTTTTCATGATGCGCTTTACTGTTTGCTGGCTTTCTTTACCGAATGGCAATTGCTCATGATACAGGCGGCGCAGCAAATCGAGCTGTTGACGCCCACTGATGCGAAGTGTGCCGTTGAGCCAAAACGAATCTATCGCACCTGCTGCCGATTTATTGCCGTAGTCGAGCTTATTGAGCACAGCTTCCACGCGTTCCTTTCCGGTCTTGCGTGCCACTTCCTGAAAATACCAAACCGCCGATGTGCTAAATGCTTCCTGTAAATTAAGGTCGCGGTTCCAGGCATCTACCATGCGTTTTTTGCCGTCCCAGTGCAAGGTATCGTTTTCATCGCGCAGAATTTTATTGTCCAAAGCTTGCAATGCATTGTAAATTTTAAAGGTCGAGGCCGGACTCAACATCGTATCGAGTAGGTCGAAATGGTTCGTGTGTAGCTCGTCTTTTTGTTCATCGTAAATAAGATACCCGCCGCGTAAATGATGCGCACGAAGTATGCTGTCGTAACGTGCATCACAAGTTTTACAATGGGCTTGTTGTGCATGTGCCTTGCCCAAGAAAGCCAGCAGCATCAATAATATGAGTCTCATTTTATCTTACAATAAATATACTACCCCTAAACCATGGTTTCCAATTTAGACTAATTTCTTTTGCGGGAATAGATTTTTCACCAAGTGTTTTTAGTTCTCTTAGAATATAGAATTCTGCCAATTTCTTTAGCTTACTTATCAAGTTTATCGATTTTTCAGGAAGTCATTCTACTTTTATTCGTCTCTTTTCAAGAGTGCCACAAACAAACAATCGGCTTGCTTTTGCATTCCGTTAATCACGATTTGACGGTCAATTGTCCAGGCACCTGTCGTGCTAATGTGGTCAATCATGTCTTCATTTTCTTTACGAAAAACCGAACAGGTAATGTACACCAAATATCCACCGGGTTTAAGAAATTGAATGGCGTTAGTTACGATGCGCTGCTGTTTTTTGACTAAGGCTTGAAGCATTTCGGGCGTAAAGAAATAGGCACCTTCAGGATTTCGCGCCCAAGTGCCCGATCCGCTGCAGGGCACATCGCAAAGAATAAGGTCGAAGGGTGCTCCGTTTGGAGGTGTTCTTGATTCCACTTCGCCATCCCATTCAAAGCAAACAGGCTGCCGATATCCATGTTCCTTGAATCGGGTTCTTAAATTTTCAAGTTTAAACGAGCGGTTGTCCGAAGCATGAACCACAGCATCGGGATATTTTTCATGCAGCAATAAACTCTTTCCTCCCCCACCTGCACAGGCATCCCACACTTTTTGCGGATTGATATTTGGAAAATAAATCGACGTTTCTACCGAAGAAGCATCCTGAATTCGATACCAGCCTGGTTGAAGCATTTCTTGCAATTTTGTCGACGCATCAACCCGAAGCAATCCGTTTTCTAATGCCGTAAATGCCACATTGTGTTTTTCAAGTGCAGCATTTACCATCTTACCGAATTTCGCATGTGGTTTAATGAACACGGCATTGCGTGCGAGTAAATACCTGGCGTATGCCTTGGTGTCGATTCCTTCCGAAAGTGTGGGAAAGTGATTGACCAATGCTTCCGGTTGAATTTCAATCCCTTGTTGTTGAAGCTGTTCGATGCGTTCGTCCACGGTTTGTCCGTTCTCAATCCATTGGCTATCCTTCAGAGCATTCTTCAACAGCTTATCCGATAAGCGTTCGGCCATAAATACATCTACACAATAGGCCTGCTGATCAGCATCGTATTGTTTAATTAGCGGAGCAATTCTATAAAATGTAAACACCCGCTCAGTAATAATTTTACGGTCTTTACTTCCCAATACGGGGTGCTGCTTGTAATATGAATTTAAAAATGCCGAAAGCGGCAACAATCCATCGTATTGATCAATAATAGCTGCGGCATGCCGCCTTAAAACCTGCATGCTGCAAACCTATGAATTTAAGGCCGGCCATTCAGGCTTTGGTTCCATTATTTAAAATCAATTTAAATTACTGCGCCCAATCCTTTTCTGCTCGATTTGCGTGAACAATTCGTATGAACGAGTTGTTAATGAACCGTTTTGTGCGATGTAGTTGGGGACGCTTATTTTAAGTTCAACGTTTGCTTTCAAGGTTCGACCTCTCTACATTTGCAAGCGATTTTTATAAACTTAGTATGGCAACAGTATCAACGGGATTGTTTCGTTCGTCTTTAGGGCGTAAGTATCTCATGGCGCTTTCAGGCCTTTTCCTCTGTCTGTTTTTGGTGGTTCACCTTCTTGGTAATCTTCAGCTTTTTGCGGGCGACGGCGGTCAAGCTTTTAACGTGTACACCTATTTCATGACGCACAATCCGCTCATTAAAATTATTGCCTACGTAAATTACGCTTTTATTTTATTGCATGTAATTGATGGCTTGATGTTAAGCATGCAAAACCGCAAGGCTCGTCCGCAGGGCTATGCCAAGGTAAATCAAAGCGGATCTTCCACTTGGTCGTCGCGCAATATGGGCATTTTAGGTACCATCATCCTTGTTTTCCTGGTAGTTCACATGAAATCGTTTTGGTTCGAAATGAAGTTTGGAACGATTGACGTTATAACATACGCCGGCGATCCGAAACAATACAAAGACATGTATTCTGTAGTAGTGGCTGCTTTCGGTCAGCTTTGGTATGTTGTGCTTTACGTGTTAAGCATGTTTGCCATTGCCTTCCATTTATACCATGGTTTTCAAAGTGGTTTTCAGTCTATCGGTCTTAACCATCACCGCTACATGCCGGTTATCAAAGGCATTGGCATGGTGGTGTTCTCCATTTTAATTCCTGCACTCTTTGCAGCGATGCCTATTTTCTTCTACTTAAAGTCCCTTTAACCTCTAATACCTTGAACGCATGAAACTGGATGCAAAAATACCTGAGGGCCCATTGGCCGATAAATGGACACGCTACAAGGCTACAATTCCGCTGGTAAATCCGGCCAATAAACGCAATATCGAGGTAATCGTTGTGGGTACCGGTTTGGCCGGAGCCGCTGCAGCAGCTACACTTGGCGAAATGGGCTATAAGGTTAAGGCCTTCTGCTTTCAAGATTCGCCGCGTCGTGCGCACAGTATTGCCGCACAGGGAGGAATCAACGCCGCCAAGAATTATTCGAACGACGGCGACAGCGTTCACCGCTTGTTTTACGATACCATCAAAGGAGGCGACTACCGCAGCCGCGAAGCCAACGTGCATCGTTTGGCCGAGGTAAGTACTTCGATCATCGACCAATGTGTGGCGCAAGGTGTTCCTTTTGCCCGCGAATACGGCGGCTTGCTCGACAACCGCTCGTTCGGTGGCGTGCAGGTTTCGCGTACGTTTTATGCCCGCGGTCAAACCGGACAGCAATTACTTCTCGGTGCCTATTCGGCTTTGAGCCGTCAGGTAGGCCGCAAACAGGTGCAAATGTTTGCCCGCCACGAAATGTTGGATGTAGTAATCATCGACGGAAAAGCTCGCGGCATCATTGCCCGTAATCTGGTGAGCGGAAAACTGGAGCGACACTTCGGACATGCTGTGGTGCTCGCAACAGGCGGATACGGCAACGTATTCTTCCTTTCGACCAATGCCATGGGTAGCAATACCACTGCCATCTGGAAGGCCCATAAAAAAGGTGCATTTTTCGGTAATCCATGCTTCACACAAATTCACCCGACCTGCATTCCGGTATCGGGCGATCACCAATCGAAGTTAACCTTGATGTCGGAATCGTTGCGTAACGATGGCCGCATTTGGGTTCCAAAAATAAAAGACGATGCGCGCAAGCCAACCGAAATTCCGGAAGATGAGCGCGATTATTACTTAGAGCGCCGTTATCCGGCCTTTGGAAATTTGGTGCCGCGCGACATTGCTTCGCGTGCAGCTAAAGAGCGTTGCGATGCCGGTTACGGTGTGGGTACTTCGAAGATGGCCGTGTATTTAGATTTTGCCGATGCCATCAATCGTTTGGGTAAATCGGTCATTGAAGCGCGTTACGGCAACCTTTTCGAGATTTACGAGAAGATTACAGGCGAAGATCCATATACCACGCCGATGCGCATTTATCCGGCCGTGCATTACACCATGGGCGGACTGTGGGTTGATTACAATCTGATGACTACTGTTCCTGGTTTGTATGCTACGGGCGAGTGTAACTTCTCCGATCACGGCGCCAATCGTTTGGGTGCTTCGGCGCTTATGCAGGGTCTTGCCGACGGATATTTCGTATTGCCAATAACCATTGGCGAATTCTTAAGCAAGGAAATCCGCACCCCGGCCATTCCTACTACGCACGATGCCTTTGAGAAGGCCGAGAAAGAAGTAGAAGAGCGCATTACACGATTGATGAAAATTCAGGGTACCCAGCCGGTGGATCATTTCCACAAGCAATTGGGTAAAGTAATGTGGGAATACTGCGGCATGGGGCGTAATGCTGAAGGATTGCAGAAAGCCAAGAAAATGGTGCAAGAAATCCGCACTGCTTTTTGGAGCGACGTGCGCATTCCGGGCGATGCCAATGCCATGAATCCGGAGTTGGAAAAAGCCCTACGTGTAGCCGATTTCCTTGAGCTTGGCGAGTTGATGATTGACGATGCATTCAGCAGAAATGAAAGCTGCGGAGGGCATTTCAGAGAAGAATACCAAACCGAAGATGGTGAAGCGCTGCGCGATGATGCAAATTATGCATACGTTTCGGCTTGGGAATTCAAAGGCGAAAACCAGCAATCAGAACTGCATAAAGAGTCGCTCGTGTTCGATAATGTTAAGCTTGTTCAACGTTCATACAAATAAAATTACGCTGCAATCATGAAAATTACACTCAAAGTTTGGCGTCAGAAAAGCGGGACCACTCCCGGAGAATTTAAGACATACACCATGAACGAGGTATCTGAGGATATGTCGTTTTTGGAAATGTTTGATGTATTGAACGAAGAATTGGTGCGCACCGGCGACGATCCAATTGCATTCGATCACGATTGCCGCGAAGGTATTTGCGGGATGTGCTCGATGTACATCAACGGACGCGCGCACGGGCCATTGACCGGAACCACTACCTGCCAGTTGCACATGCGTCATTTTAAAGATGGCGATACTATTTACGTTGAGCCTTGGAGAGCATCGGCATTCCCAATTATCAAAGATTTGATGGTAGATCGTTCGGCCTTTGACCGCGTGATTCAGGCCGGCGGATTTATTTCGGTAAACACCGGAAATGCCGTTGATGCGAATTCATTGCCCATACCGAAAACCGATGCCGACAAAGCATTTGACGCAGCAGCGTGTATTGGTTGTGGTGCTTGCGTAGCTACGTGCAAGAATGCATCGGCCATGTTGTTTGTGTCTGCAAAAGTATCTCAGTTGGCCTTGTTACCGCAGGGGCAGCCCGAGCGCCATATTCGTGTAAAGAAAATGGTAGAAGCGATGGATGCAGAAGGATTTGGTAACTGCACTAATACCGGAGCCTGCGAAGTAGAATGTCCGAAAGAGATTAGTTTGGAGAATATTGCGCGCATGAACAGAGATTATCTGGCGGCGAATGTGGCGGATTAATCGATTTGATTTAAAGTTAGTTTTTTAAATACTGCATTTGTTTAATCTCAAAATGGGTCTTTAATTCTGACTTGTTTTGAACGCATTGGTCTATTGAAACAGGGATCTGGCTTGTTTCTGCTTAGTCAGTATTTGTTTTAGATAAATTGTTATATTTGCATCAAACATTATTCAATCAATTTAATGCGCATTTTAATAACAGGAGGTGCTGGATTTGTAGGATCCAACTTAGGAATTAAGTTAAAAGAGCACTTCGTTGATGTTGAGGTAATAGCATTTGATAATCTTAAGCGCAGAGGCTCTGAATTAAATCTAACTCGGCTAAAAGAACATAACGTAAAATTCATTCATGGCGATGTACGCGTAAAATCGGATTTTGAAGAAATTCCGGATGTTGACTTTGTTATCGACGCATCTGCAGAACCATCCGTGCTTTCCGGTTTAAACTCAGCACCCGACTATCTTATTGATACCAATTTTAATGGAACAATAAATTGTTTGAATTATTCTGTCCGTTCAAAGGCCAAAATGATTTTCATTTCAACAAGCCGTGTGTATCCTATTACAAGGCTTAATGAAATTCTTTTTACAGAAGCTGATTCACGCTATGAAATTTCTAGTCAACCCGGTGTTGTTGGTTGCACGAGTAAGGGTATTACGGAAGAGTTTCCGGTACAGGGCGCTCGTTCGCTTTATGGTGCCACCAAATTAGCATCTGAACTGATGGTTGAAGAATACAGCGCTTTTCTAAATGTTCCATCCATCATTAACCGCTGTGGTGTAATCACCGGACCCTATCAAATGGGTAAGGTCGATCAGGGTGTTATTGTACTTTGGTTGGCAAAGCATTACTACAATAAATCATTGGCCTATTTTGGCTTCAATGGCAGCGGTAAGCAAGTAAGGGATATTTTACACATAGATGATTTATTTTCATTGGTGCTTGATCAAATTTCTAATTTTGACAAGTACAGAGGTAAAGTGCTTAATTCCGGTGGTGGAAGAGCATGCAGCGTCTCGTTAAAAGAGTTAACCGAATTATGTGTTAATCTCACCGGAAATAAAATTCCCATTGAGGCTGTTCACGAAGAGCGTGTAGCGGATGTAAGGATATACATTACCGACAACTCGTATGTAAATTCCATTAATAATTGGTTGCCCAAGCATACACCTCTAACGATTATGCAGGATATTTACAATTGGCTGCATGAAAATCATCAGAAATTGGAACCTATTTTAAGCTAGCGATTATGAATGTGTTAATTGTAACCGGATCTGGAGGGCTAATTGGCAGTGAAGCAGTGGCCTTTATGCAGGATAAATTCGATCTTATTGTTGGTATTGACAACGATATGCGGAGTTATTTTTTCGGTGAATCAGCTTCAACCTCATGGAATGTTTCTCGATTGGAGGAACGTTATTCTAACTACCGTCACCGTAGCTGTGATATTCGCGAAAAGGATGATGTTTTTGCCATATTCAATGAATTTGGTTCTGATGTAAAAATGGTCATCCATACAGCGGCTCAGCCTAGTCATGATTGGGCCGCCAAAGAGCCATTTACCGATTTTTCAGTCAATGCCAACGGAACATTGATTTTGTTAGAAGCAACGCGACAATATTGTTCTGATGCCGTATTTATTTTCACATCAACCAACAAGGTTTACGGAGATAATCCCAATTTTTTACCATTGGTCGAACTTGAAAAACGTTGGGAGATTGATGCAAATCATCCATACTTCAAGGATGGTATTGATGAAAAAATGTCTCTAGATCATACGACGCATTCGTTGTTTGGAGCTTCCAAAGTTGCTGCCGATGTATTGGTTCAAGAATATGGTCGATATTTTGGAATGAAGACCGGCACTTTTAGAGGCGGATGTTTAACAGGCCCCAATCATTCAGGAGCGCAGTTGCACGGTTTCTTATCCTATTTGATGAAATGCACCATTACGGGCGATCATTATACAATCTTTGGATACAAAGGGAAACAAGTAAGAGACAACATCCATAGCTATGATTTGGTGAACATGTTCTGGCATTTTTACCAAAATCCAAGGGCTGGAGAAGTTTATAATGCAGGTGGAAGCCGGTTTTCAAATTGCTCCATGATTGAAGCCATTGAAATTTGTGAGAAAATCACCGATAGAAAACTTAGTTACAGTCTCTCCGATAAAAATAGGATTGGCGACCATATTTGGTACATCAGCGATATCAATCGATTTAAAAGTCATTACCCGAATTGGGAATATAAATTTGATCTAGAATCGACGTTGGTTGAAATCCATGATGGAATTGTTCAACGTGAACGCGTTTAAATAGCCGAACTATGAAATTGAGTGTAGTGATACCGGCTTACAACGAAGCGGAGAGTATTCCCGAAACGCTTCTAACGCTCTATCAGGAACTCAGCATTCAAAAGATTGACCATGAGATACTCGTGGTCAATGATAATTCAAAAGACAGCACGCTTACAGTTCTTCAAGAACTGACACAAAAAATACCAAGTTTAGTAATTCACACGAACAAAGGGCCAAATGGGTTTGGTTATGCTGTGCGCTATGGATTGGAGCGTTTTTCAGGCGATTGTGTTGCCGTTATGATGGCTGATTTGTCGGATTCGCCGCAAGACCTCGTTGCATTTTATAACAAAATGTTGGAAGGATACGATTGTGTTTTTGGATCGCGTTGGATTAAGGGTGGCTCTGTTTACGATTATCCATTATTGAAAAAACGCATAAATAGGCTAGCTAATTTTATCGTTAAAATAGTATTTCGTATTAAGTATAATGACTGCACAAACGCATTTAAACTCTATAAAAGAAATACCATAGAAGGCGTTAAGCCGTTTCTTTCACCGCATTTTAATTTAACACTCGAATTGCCATTAAAGGCAATAGTTAGAGGGTATTCATATACTGTATTGCCCAATAGCTGGACCAATCGAAAATTCGGTGAAAGTAAACTGAAAATAAAAGAGATGGGAAGCAGGTATTTTTTTATTCTCCTGTATTGCCTTATTGAAAAGTATTTTTCAAGGGGAGATTTTAAAAAGATAAAAGGGTGAGGAACTTGTTTATTCATAATCGACTGATTTGGATTGTTTTATCTTCTTGTTTGGCGATTGTTTATTTCTTTACGCTTCAGAGCGTGAGCCTTAACATTCCGATTGGAGACGATTTTCCCGCATTTGTAGATATAACGCCTGAAGCAGTTAAAGGCACTTTGACTTTAAGCGATTTTTTCTCACAAATTAATGAGCACCGAATAGTTTACGATAGAGTTTTTTGGATTGGAGGTATTTGGATATTTAATGTTGTTGATTTTAAAATATTAACATTAATAGGCAACTTTTCGCTTCTATTAATTTCATTGTTCTTTTGCGGTATACAAAGTAAATATAAATTACCCGCAGGATTAATACTGGTGTTTTCATTCTTGTTTCTATCGTGGGTGGGCTATTCCAACTCATTATGTTCAATGATGGCTCTGCAAAATTTTACATTCCCTTTGCTCATTATTTCGGGCCTATGGAAAATGGTAAATGGGCAAAAATTGTTCGATGTCTTAATTGGATTGTTGTTGTTAACTGTAGGTTTTTATACAACTGGATTAGGGTTTGTGGCTATAATTATGGGGTTAATTTATCTGCTTTATAAAAAACAGCACCGTGCATTAATTATTGGATCAGTAATTTCTTTTTTTTCTATTGCAGTTTATTTTCTTTATTATACGCCATCACCTGTACAAAGCAACCTTTTTGCCGGACTTTCTAATCCTGTAGAATTAATTAAACGTTATTTGGCATTCATCGGTGGAATACTTCCAATTTCCGGGTTAAGTCCACTGCCTGAAATTATTTTAGGAGTTTTCTTATTGGCTCTGTTTTCTTGGTCTTTATTTCGTTTACGAGCCAAAACCCCACATGACTTGCTAATTATTTTATTGTTTTATTTATTTTTAGCTGCAGTGGTGGTTTTATCGCGTTTCGAGTTGAATGAATATATTGCCAATCGGTTTAAGATTAATAGTGCCATTATCTTTGCGGGTATTTCGCTTTTATTTATCTTAGCAATTCAAAATACGATGTTCCGGGCAATTTTTACAGCACTTTTAATTGTTTTTACCGGCTTGCTTAATGCGTTTAGCTACAAATCGATTAACGATTATCGTTTTTGGGTCGATGAATTTGCCACAGACTTATTGAATGTAAATCACGGCATAAACACAACTGCTTTTCTACCAAAAAAAGGCAATTATATTCGCAATTCATTTTATAACGAAGAATTCCAAATGGTATATTCAGGACTAAAGGAAACTGAGGTTTTGAAGACTTCTATCCAGATAGATTTAAATCAAAATTCAGTTGGTCAATATCAAATAAATGACTGGGAAGATATAAGAACGAGAAGCATCAAAAGACCAGCAGTAATGATTTCTGGATCAAAAGGTAATCCTATTGCATTTTTACCTGTAAACCATATTAGTGGTTTTTGCGTGGATGTATTTGGAATAATTGAATCAAATATAAACTGCAATATTTTTCTTGTAAATCTCAATCCCTGAAATTGTTTAAGTCCTAAACAAAAGAAAATCTTCTTGAATTACATACCTGAGAACACTCAATTTCAATAGTAATCAAGACAAAATTTCAATCTGCTGATATGATTAATTGTTTTGAAATCTCATTGGTGTTTTGTATTCCATGGCGCAGAGCTATAATAATGAGCTCACTGCAGATTAATATTATTTTTGTCTTTTTGCAACAAATAAAAAAGTCATCTAAATTGTTTCAACATAAACCTGATGTTGATTTTTCTTAACTTTGCCTTTTATTTTAATAATAAACAATACTATTTCTTATTTAGATTGTAACGAGCTTTAAAATACTATTCCTTCCAGATGGAACAAACTTTACAGCATTCATTAGAGCTATTTTTTCGACCATTATTTGCCTCGAAATTTCGTCAGTTTAAAACTGCTCTTGCAATCGGCTTGATGACTTTAATTCTATCAACACCACGCCTGCACATGATGAATGAGTATGTCCATTCTGACTCTGGCCTTTGGACTGTTATAATTCGTAAAAGTAAATCCTTAACTGATCCTTTAAACGATATTCCGCAAGCATCGCATGCAGCTAAGAAAAAGCTTCGCCTAACCGTTCCTTTTTTAGCTGCAATACTACATTTAAATGCTTGGGGAATATATATTATTCAATTTATTCTTGGCTTTTTCAGTATTTTTTTCTTTTTGGCCCTGCTCGAACGAATAATTGATAATCACCTGTATGCCTTATTATTAACTGCTTCATTTGCCTTTATTTTTGCCGGGAAATGTGCTTTCGTTGATATATCAGGACATTTGGATGCCTGGCCGTTCTTTTTTGCATTGGCAACATTGTTTACCCGGTTCAGACTTTTGCAGCTGCTCCTCTTGTTTGCGGTAATCTGGTCGGATGAACGCGGATATATTCTTGCGTTTATTGCATGTATTGCAATGTTTGTTTTGGATAATTACAATCAGAAAGACCCTGCGAAGGAATCAAAAACAAATTATGGTGCAATTATACCAGTTCTGGCCATTCCGCTTGCTGTTGGATTACGCCTATACCTGACAAATAATTACGGTTTGGGTACTGATTATACAGATCCGGCAAACGAAGTCGGTCTCGATTTATTTTTCAGGCAAATAGAACAACGATTCTTTTTATCGGCCCTGATTCAGTTTGAAGGCTTCTGGATTTTATTCCTAGCTGCCGCTATCCTACTTTATCAAAAGAGATTTTACATTGCATTTACTTTGTTTACAGGGATTATTTTATTAAATACCTTCTCTTCATTTATTGTTGGCGATATTATTCGCTCTGCATCATACGGCTTTCCTCTTATTTTTATTTCCCTGCTTATTTTTAATAAACTAAGCCCAAAGCTTTTGGGAATGTTGGTTATATTGATTTTTACGGTTTGTTTTATAATTCCTCCATTTCAATTTTTAGGTGAACAAATCAGCTATTATAGTCCATTCCCTTTTCATCATATTTATTTTCTCAGGCAGTTTATTCCATTCTGAGATTTTAATTTCTGTACCATGCTACTTTCCATAATAACAAAACTACTTGAGAACCAATACACCTGGAATTTGGCCATACTGATTCTTGCAGCAGGAGTTCTTCTGATTGTGAGACAATTACTGAATAATAAAATTAATTCGATTGTATTTTGGTCACTTTTTATAGTCTTGTTTTTTCTGATTCGCAGCTATGATTTTTTTCAGTTGTGGACAATGAATCAGGACGAAGAACAATGGATTTTATGCGCCCGAAGTATGGCTCATGAACCGTGTACCTGGTTCAGGTATTTTATGGTGTTTGACTACACCCGTTTTTTTACCGTTCTTCCTCTGGCAGTTCTGGTGCTGATTACTCAAGGCGCCGGTTACATTCAGGCGCGCATCATGCAGATTTTTCTAACCCTTTTCTTTTTATATATTAGTCAGAAAGCACTTTCTCGGTGGTTCGATAAACGTACATCCTGGTCAGCCACACTCATGTTTGCAATATTCACGGGCATGTCAAGAAATGCCGACATAATTGCATACAACAGTGAGCTGTTTGCATCGGTTTTGTACATGTTGTTTTTGTGGCAATTAATTCGGATTCAGCAATCAGATGCCGGAAAATATGGCTGGTTTTTTGCAGGTATATTACTTGGCTTCATGCCTTTTGCTAAAGAACAAAGTGTATTAATTGCCTTTTTTAGCGGTTTAACGGCAGTTGTATTTCTTGTCGTTGGAAAGGATTACAAAAATGCATTATTAATGTTTGGGGGTGGACTTGCAGGTTTCCTTCTAATTTTTTTGCCTGTTTTAATTGTCAATGGATTTGAAATTGTTGCAGGCTTTTTGCGGTTTGCCTTGCAGTATTCTGAGCAGGGGCTTAAATTAAGTCCATTTGACGAAGACCCTAAATCGGCCTTGGTATTCCTAAAAAGTTTCTTTTTAAACAAAGAATATTTCCCATTTTTTGTTCTTCTCCTCCTGTCAATCATTCCTTTGTATCAGTCAATCCGGAATGGAGACAAAAAAACACAAATGATTTATTCCATTGTCCTTGTTGGATTTGTTGCTGCCTTGTATTCAATACATAAGCCGGGTAATAATTTCTTTCATTACAGTTTATTAAACTGGCCATTTCTAATTTTTCTTTCTGCATCATCAATTCATTCTTTTCCGATATTAAAAAAGTATTATTGGGCGGGCGCTTTACTTGTGATTGTTTCACAAATTCATGATTTGCGATTCAGACAATTTTATCCGATATCTACTTTGGTAAGCAAACAAGAAGTACCTTTGGATGTGGTACAACAAAAAATAGCCGAATACAGCCACCCCGGCGACAGAGTGTTGGTTTGGGGTTGGAGCAATAAATATTACGTCCATCCCGAACGCGAGAGAGGTGGCGGGTATTTGTATCCACAATTTGCTGTTGGGAATTACGAGGGTAAGAAATTAGCGCTTGAATTTTATGAGAGAGACTTTACATTGTTTAAACCAACAATCATTATTGAAGTTATAGGCGTGAATGAGTTTCTGTTAAAGGACTATGAGAAGGAATCGATTGCGGCAAACTCTAGCAAACTCGGTTCTACCTTATCAACCGAATATAATATTGCTTTTAGCGAAGGTAATTATAAAGTGTACACAAGGCTAAATAATCATTAACTATAAATTCGAGTTGAATTACATTTTTTAATTAGGGTTCACTCAAAAAGTCCATTTTCGATTAAAGCTCATCAGATCGATAATTGATTTAATGTAAATCAAAGCTTTTATCAACATTCGATTTCCAAAAGTAAGGACGCGCTGTTGCACCAACCTGATTAGGTTGAGAACAACAACGATAGCTCCTATCATTGATTCGCTTGTGGCCTTTAACCTAGCGTGTATGTTGCCCATGCCGTACCATCGTTTGGCCTGCCCAAACTTCCCTTCAACACAGTTTCTTTCACTTACCGACTTTCTGAGTTCTTTTAATTTTGCTTTTGTTTGAATTGTTGGTCTGCCTAAGGGTTTTCCATTTAATTCCTGACTTGTCCACTTATTTTTTTAAAACACCATAAATAACTATATGTCAGATAAATAAGACTATATTAGTGCCGAATATTCCGCACTAAGGCTTTTTTATGCTAAAAATTAGGGAAGTAAAAACCACTTCAGGCAAGACC
>JBKCFX010000425.1:0-8576 GCA_046303595.1 Bacteroidia bacterium | reverse complement strand
CCCGTTTAATATCGGTATAGTTTTAGGCTCGAGCCAGTTTGGTTATTTCTATTGGACAAGTGATGGTGGCTTGTGGGACAATCAACCGGTTCAGGCAAATCTCAATAACGAGCTCGCCGACTGGACAACGCCTATCGAAGGATGTATGGTTGAGCCCTATACAGTTTATGCCGGTTTTGAAAATGTTGTTCGCAGTTTTGATGAAGGACTATCGTGGGAATCGACGGGATATCTAAACGGCAATTACACGCCAATTAATGCCTTGAGTGTGGCTCCTTCGAATTGCGATATCCTATATGCCTGTAAGCGCTTGAATTATCTCAACAACATTCCATCAGCAATTTTTCGCTCCGATGATGGCGGGCAAAGTTGGATTGAACAAACTGCGAATCTGCCCGATTCACTTTTTTTCTCATCTGTAGCAGTGAGCCCACTGAATTCAAATAAAGTAGCTCTTTCAATTGCAGCATTTTCAGAAGGACAAAAGGTGTATACAAGTTCTGATGGCGGCCTTACCTGGACGAACAGTTCATTTAACCTGCCAGATGTTCCGGTGAATATGCTGAAGTATCTGCCGGCTTCAAACGACTTGCTCGCGGCCACCGACGCTGGTGTATTTGTTTTGCGTAACGGAGAAAGTACGTGGTACGATGAAAGTCTCGGATTGCCTAATGTAATTGTTTCTGATATCGAGATAAACGAAGCTGCCAATAAAATATACGTTTCCACGTTTGGAAGAGGAATTTGGGCAACCGACTTGAATCTGTTATTGTCGCAAGCTTCAGCTAAACATTGTAAACCGAATGTTCTCATTAAACCATTGAACGCATCAAGTTTCGAAATCGACTGGTCTGCTAATGAATGCATCAATTCGTTTCAAACGGTTGATGTGTATGATATAAAAGGTCGTCTAATCTTGTCGGAGAAGTTAAATGGACTAAATCACCAACTAAATTTGAGCGGCCGAAATGCGGGAGTTTATTTTGGTCGTTTAAGCAGTTCTGAAAATGCATCGTATAGCTTCAAGCTATTGAAAGCCGATAATCACTAATTCAAAACGAGATTGATGGGCTAGTCGGTCGAAAACGACTAAGGAATGAGCTGCCGTAGTATGATTTTTAGGTTGAATCCAGTTTTGATTTTCAGGATCAAGCCAAATATCCAGTCTCAATCATCCAACCTTGCGTACTCTGCCTGCACAAACTCCGCTATGTCGCGCACGTAACTATCCGAAAAATCGAAGCGGATGCCTGCGATTTCGTAAAGCTGAGGTAAAGTCAGGGTATAACCGGCTTCAAGTGCCCGGCAATAAGCATTAATCGTTCCCTGAGGATTTTCTTTGTATCGTTTCCAGATGGCAATCGATGCTAACTGCGCTATGCCATATTCGATGTAATAAAATGGCACTTCGAAAATGTGCAGCTGTTTATGCCAGCTGTGGTGGTCAAATTCAGGATAATCGCTTTTGTCTACGACTGCACTGCCAAACTCATGAAGCAATGCCTTCCATTTCGCACTACGCTCTTCCGAAGTATGTGTCGGATTAACATAAATCCAATGCTGAAATGCATCCACTATTGCAATCCAAGGCAGGATTGAAAGGATTTTCTCGAGCTGGTATTTCTTGGCGCGCACCAGATCTTTTTCATTTTCGAAGAATCTTTCCCAATGCTCCATCGAAATCAATTCCATGGCCATCGAAGCGACTTCAGCAATTTCTGAAGGCGTCGATTTAAATGGTGTAATCTCAAGGTCTTTACTAAGCCACGAATGGATAGCATGCCCACCTTCGTGCATCATGGTAACCATATCGCGTAGGGTGCCTGCCGAGTTCATGAAAATAAAGGGCAGCGACGATTTATAGAGCGGATAATTGTAGCCTCCCGGCGCTTTGCCGATGCGCGAATCCAAATCGAAATGCCCTCGTTTCTCCATGGTTTCGATAACCTGACCAAATGCAGGACGAATTGAAGCGAACAGCTCTTTTGTTTTGGCAATTAGTTCCGAAGCATCGGCATAGGGCTTCAGCGGTAATAATTGTTCGGGATCAACATCCATGTCCCAAGGCTTTAGCGTTTCGTAGCCCAAGGTTTCTTTGCGTTTTGCATCGAAGCGATTAATGAGCGGAACGATATGTTTGGCAATGCTTGCATGAAAATCGAAGCAATGCTGTGGAGTATAATCAAAGCGCCCGAGCGAATCGAACATGTAATCGCGGAAATTGGCATAGCCGGCGTTTTGTGCAACCTGATTGCGAAGCGTGAACAATTTGTCGAACAAGGCATTCAGTTGTGGAACTGCTTCAAGTCGCCTTGCGTTCATTAGCAAGTAAACAGCTTTGCGGTGCTCTCGGTCTGTCGATTTCAGTTCAACAGCCGCTTGCTGCATCGTGCTGGTTTTACCATTCACCTCAACTGTCATCGCTCCACTTATTTGCCCGTATTCGTTGCTCAGTTGCTGAATTTCTGTAAGCAACGGAATATTTGATTCGCGAAACATCTCCACTTCTTTTCGCACGGTACGCAGATACACCGCATAACCCGCTGTGTGAAGCGAATCCAGATGGCCGCACGCCAAAAGCTTTTTGTTCAGCACATCGTTGTATTCGGCAAGGTGAGGCTCAATATCCTGAATGAAGCGATTGAGGCTCTCGTGCTTTGCTTCATTAGCCGTATCGCACGTGTGTTTAATGTAGCGCCAGCCTAAATCTTCTTGCAACAAGGCTTCGAGTTCGCTGCGGTCTAAAAGCCATTGGCGCAGTTGATCGGGCGAATGTATCGCACGTTGAACCAATTCCTCAAATACAGATGCTACATCATCCCACTTTTCAATCGATTGGTTCAGAAGTTCCATAGGCTGTTTGGAAGAATTTATCCTCCGGTTTTACGCACGGTTTGCGTTTTTGCCATCCCTTTGGTTGATGCTTTTGGCGCAGCGGCTTTTATCGTGTCTTTTTGCTTTGCAACAGGTTTTTTCGCAGGAATTTTATCGGTCGTATTTTCTTCTTTCACAGCCTCTTCAGGTTCTGCATCCAGAAGACCCTTTGCATCGAGCAGAGCATACCACACAAATACTTTTTTGATGTCGGAAGTATACACACGATCATCGGCAAAATCAGGTACACATGATGCAAAAGCTGCGCGCATAACTTTCGGATCTTCTTTTGCATTGGGTATGCCCGATGCCCCAAGCTTTTCTCTAATCATACCCAGCACATCCTTCAGGGGAATATCGGCCGAATTGCCGTAAATGCTTATGTCTTCTAACGAGCTAACTTTGTCGTTCGAAAAAATGGGTAAGCGCTTCCCGTCTACCAAGGCCTCTGCTACAAGTCCGTTTTTCGTCTGTGCTATTACTTTATATAGTCCGGGCATCCCCGAAACAGAAACTATTCCTGTTAAATTCATACGTTATTCTTGCTTTGTGCAAACCTACTATTTTATTCAGAATCTTCAAATTCGCAATTCTACTTTCCTAAAGCGTGGTTCGTTTTTGGGCGCCCGGGCGCGGCAACATCCGAATTCATGCCTTTTTTTATCCCCGGATTAAAATCCGGGGTTTGATGCGGGAATTTAAATTTAACTCCAGATTGAAATCCGGGGTTTGATACGGGAACTTATTTTTATGCCGGATTGAAATCCGGAGCACATTGAAATCACGCGGCAACTGCCTGGCCCATGTGCGAAGGTTGTTCCTCTTGACCAAATTTGCGCATCGTTCGAACATGACTTGCTATTGCCGTGAACATACTCGGAATGTTGTGGTAAGGAACTCCAAATTGCTTACTTACTCGCTCAACAATAGGACTCAATGCGGGGTAGTGCACATGACTAATTTTAGGAAAGAGGTGGTGTTCGACTTGAAAATTTAATCCGCCAACAAACCAATTTATGATCTTATTTTTTGTTGCAAAATTCGCAGTTGTTCGCATTTGATGCACGGCCCACGAATCTTCGATCGTCATGCGAACATCTGCATCTTGTGTTGCGTCGGTAAATTCGGTAAGTTCAATAACATGTGCTAACTGGAAAACGAGCGAGAGGGTTATTCCTGTTACAACACTCATAAACATAAACCCAATTAAAAACTTGCTAAAACCAACAAGAGCTATCGGAATTGCAAAGTAAAAAAGAACATACATGATTTTAGAAAACCAGAAGATAATATGCTCATGCATCGGAAAGTTGTTAATGGATGTATTGTGAATGCGGCGTTTAAAGTACTTGTCGAAATCGGTGTAGACTGCCCATAAAATATGCGAGATGCCATAAAAAAAGAACATATAGTAGTGCTGATATTTATGGATAGGCTTATGTGCTTGTGAGTAGCAATGTCTTAATACAGGCGACTTAGCAATGTCATCATCGATTCCGTCGACATTGGTGTATGTATGATGTACAATGTTGTGTTTTGTTTTCCAAATAAAGGCATTGGCTCCCAAGGCATTCATGGTTAGCCCCATGATGTAGTTAATGCGTTTACTTTCCGAATAGCTTCCGTGGTTGGCGTCGTGCATCACATTAAATCCAATGGATGCAATGCAGAGCCCAAGAATACCGCATAGAAAAAGCGATAAAACAACCGGCATGTTTAGCGTAATTAACGAAATGTAACAAGCCAGTGCCAAGGGAATTAGGACGACCGATTTAAGATATAGGCGCCAATCGCCTGTTTGTTTGATGTTTTTGGTTAAAAAATACTGCCTAACCTCCGCGTTGAGCGTTTCGGAAAAGGAATTGGATTTGTTATTGAAAACGACTCTTTTCAAAAGGATGGATTTAGGGCGTTAAAGAAAATTGAAGCAATATCTTGTTTTTACCGATAGATTTTGCAATTCGTGCGAAATCTTTTACAGAATTTTAGCGCCATCGTTTTTAAACACCCGTAGCGATTTTTTTCTCATTCGTTGAAGGTGCCGCGCCAAGGATTGAAGGGGAAAGCCCGCAATGAGGCGAAACGAAGTGGAGCCGAATGTGGACTTGAACCGAAAAGCCTGCTCGGGCGCCCCAAAAAATAAAAACAAGATTCCGTCAACTAAATTCTGGCAGAGTCAAATCGTAAATAACCGATTGTAAATCGAACTAACGAATTACGCACAAAAGAAAGGTTTGTACAGATTGCCCTTTCATCACCGAAACAACATACTGCCCATTTTCAAGATTGGCTATATCTAAAATAGCGTTGTTGCTTTGATGCACTGATTTTAACAATCTGCCCTGTGTGTCGTGAATCGAAACGGTATAATTACCCGAAAGTCCAGAAATTGTTAAGTAGTCGGACGCCGGATTGGGAAATACCACAATGCCTTGTTTTGCATTTTGCGTTTGAAGGGGCAAGCCCTGATTGATGTAAAAATCTTGTGCCAATGCCGCTTGTTCCGAAAAATGCTGTTGGTTATCGCCTGCTACCAATGCGAAAGCTATTCTTTGTTTGGCGCCTGGTTCGAGTGTAAAGAGCGCGCCCGCCGCAACCACAATAACATCGGTTCCATTATCGCCTGCTCCGGTATTTAATCGGTTGTTGCGCAGGGCGAAGTCTTTTTCATCGGTCGAAAAGCCATCGTAAAAATTTATACCACCGGCTCCACCCGGTACATTATCGCCTGCATAAAACGTACTTTGCGTTGTATTCAAAACTGCAATTCCGCAATACAAACTATCGACCGGCAGCGTTTTTACCCAAGCTGCATGGTTAGTGGCATCGTGCCCAAATCCATTCATCCCGGCATTGATTAAATCCCAATCGGCAAAGAGGCCCGCTGTGAGGTTACTCAAAACATCATTTCCGATATTCTCAACTTCGTATTCCAGTACCACAAAATTCCGGTTCGGATTTGCACTGTCGGCCATGGCTCGCTGCCTAACACGTACCGGTAAATTGCCGAGTGTTGAGGTAAAGCTTCCCCCATACTGCCGCACACTACCTTCGAATGGCGGTATCGGCTGAATGCGATTTTCTGTTGCAAATTCCTGATCAGTAGTACCTTGTCCGCGCACCACATCGGCAACGGTGGCCGCATCGCGACTCAGCATCAAGCCACATTCGTACAACAAATCAACGTTGTTGCGGTATTGAAATCCCAATCCTGAAATATAACCATTGCCCGAAATGCCCGATAATCCAAAAGATCCAATCGAAGTGCGTATGTTGTTCCAATCCAAATTCACAAAATCGGCATGCAGATTTACCGCCAGAAATTGGTTCCGCACCTTGCCGTCGGAGGTAAATTCGAGTCGGATCAGTGCCTGTTGATTAACCGGACAATCGGCTGCTACCACAAATTTCAAGGGGATATTTTGAATCGAAAAATTCGCCAGTGTACCCATAGCACCCAGTGGAATTTCGGTTTGAAGGCTTTGTAGGTAAGTGTCTTCACAATACACACGCAGCACCACATCGGAGGCCGGAAAGAGATAGTTTGTAATCAGTCCCGAAATGAAAAGGGTGTCTTCGGGCAGAAACTGGTTGGCTGAATTGTCGCTAATGGCTATGGAATGAAGTGTTGGTGCCGGCACACCGGTTTCGCTCAGGGCTCGGAACATATTCAAACGGCCGGCCCCCATTTGGTTTGCATACGTTTCGTTGCCCGGAATCTGGTCGATGGTGTCGGCGGTAATCTTTAGTTTTTCGGCAATTTGTCGCGAATTCAATTCGGGAAAAGCACTCCACAAAACGCCCGCTGCTCCTGCTACAATTGGCGATGCCATTGATGTGCCACCACTCACCAAATAGCCGTTGTTGGCCCAGGTCGAAATAACATATTCGCCCGGCGCAAAGAGGTCGTGGCTGTATCCGTAATTCGAAAAATCGGCCTTGGTGTCGGTCGCGGTGGTAGCTCCAACCGAAAATGAATTTTCGTATGCAGCAGGGTAGAAGGGGATGCTGTTGTTGTTATTGCCCGATCCACACACCACAAGGCAGTTGAGGTTTACGTTTACATAGCGCACAATTTCTTCGTTCAGTTCGCTGTATTGTGTACCGCCCCAAGAGCAATTTACGATTTTACAACCATGTTCGGCAGCATATACTAAGCCTTCGTAAGCACCCGAAAGTGCACCCGATGAATTTGCAATTTTAACGTGAATAAATCGGCAGTCGAATCCTGTTCCGGCAATACCAACCTGGTTGTCGGCAACGGCCGATGAAAGTCCGGTAACATGCTGCCCATGGAAGGTACCATCTGATGTTGGGTCGTTGTCGTTGTTGCCGGTGTCCCAGCCGATGAAGTTATCGGTGTACCCATCGTTGTCGTCGTCGATGCCGTTGATCGGATCGGCCCAATTGCGCGCAATGTTGCTGCTCAAATCGGGGTGGTTCGGGTCGATGCCAGTGTCGGTAATTCCCACGATGGTATTTGTATCGCCACGATGGATGTCCCAGGCTGCAAAGGCCGAAATTTTTTGTAGGGCATATTGCACGCCGATGCTGTCGTCGTTTGGCACATAACAAAGTCGAGGTAAGAAATGCGGTTCTACGACTGATGTAATGCCTGTTTTGCGCAATGCATTAACCAGTTCAATCGGATCGGTGTTGGAGCTGAATCGGATACTGTAATGCAAACTCAAATCGGCAAACCGTTCGCCCTGTTCATTTGTCGGCTTATCGGGTTTGCGAGCATTGGGGAAGCGTTGTTCGGGTTGGGAAGCGTTGTATCGCTGCAGCATTTGCTGCAATGCCTGAAGTTCCGAAAGACTCGCATATCGAAACTGCGGTTTTATGCGAAAGTGAACCACTCCGCCCAGGTATTCATCCGCATACCGTGGATTACTGAAACGCGTTTGGGACAATAAAGAATCAATTCCCGAAAAAAGGAATAAACAAAGTAAAAGAGGCTGTAAAATCGTTCTCATGGCAAATCGCAGCAATGCAAATTAAACAAAGGAACGATGCAAGTGTTGAAAAAAATATTTTTTTGCGAAGACTGAAAATTCGGCAAAAACTTTATTTTTGACAAAAAATCAGTCATGATTACGGCCAATTTAAAATTTTTACGCAAGTCCTTAAAGAAATCACAAGATGAGGTAGCGACCGAACTTGGCTTGAAGCGTACCACATTGAGCGGCTACGAAAATGGTTCGGCAGAGCCTAGCCTAGAGAATTTATTGCGCTTGGCCGAATATTATCGGGTTACCATCGATCAGATGTTGCGAAAGCCACTTGCTGAATTGGGCTTAAATTCCATTGAGCGGACTGATTTTATTAGCGGAAGGAATCTCCGTGTTATTGCAACCACTGTAAACGCAGATAACATCGATAACATCGAACTTGTGCCGGTTAAGGCACGTGCAGGTTATACCAGCGGTTTTGCCGATCCCGATTACATCCGTGTTTTGCCGGCTTTCAACATGCCCTTTCTTGCGACGGGCAAAAAATACCGCACCTTCCCGATTATCGGCGATTCGATGCCACCTGTTGCCGATGGTTCATGGGTTACGGGCGAATACCTCGAGAATTGGAATTTCATCAAAAGCGGCAGTCCATATATCATTGTTACGCGCGATGAAGGCATCGTTTTTAAAACGGTTTTCAACAACATTGGCGATGATGGCACATTACTTTTATGCTCAACAAATCCT